>JBGTKR010000301.1:0-3499 GCA_041744535.1 Pyrinomonadaceae bacterium | reverse complement strand
GAGATTAGAGAAATCGAATTCATATTTTGCCGCTAATCTCAAAAGCAGGTCATAATCCTCAAGCGGGACAATATCGTTGTCGAAAAACAAATCTTCCGCATCTACGAATTTGCGGTCAATCACATAGGAATGTATCGGAATAAAATTGTCCCGATAAAGATCGTAACGACTGCGACCATCGGTAAAAGGTGTTTCTTTCTCGGCGATAAACCAATTACCGTGTTCTTTAACCGTCCTCGCTATACGGCAACCGCCAACCGCCATTGCCGCCCTGACAAGATCATTTTCCTCTATCTCCAACAGAGTATTTATCAGCCTTTTGTAGCCGTGTTGATAAACTACATCATCATCATCTAAAAATGCGACAAATCTCCCGGAAGCATTTTCAAAGCCGTGATTTAAAAGCGAACTGCGATGATCTTCCTCATCTTTGAATTTAACCGGACAGATTATATATTTCGGCTCGCCCCGCCAAGGCTGATTGAGAATTATTTCCTCGATGTTTTGAGCAAATTCCTCGTCTCCGTTTTGGATAACTACGCAAACCTCAACATCTTCATAGTCCTGAATTGAAATCGAAAATATTGCCTCTTCTAAAAACATCATCCGCTCCCTTGAATGACATCGCATAATTACGGTCAGAGTTTCATTATCTTCAAAATTTTGTGTATTTCTAGCGGGATTGAAATCAACTTCTTCCGAGTTGTGAATTTTAACTTTATGCTGAGAAGTTTTGCCGATCCTTTTAATTTCTGATTTTTTAGTTTTAAATCTATACATAGATAAAAGTTACGATTTTTATGCGTTCCAACGAGTTTTCGAAAAGCTAAAATAATGTTTGAAATTCGGGATGTTCTTGTCGGATATTTTATGTTCTTTTGTATCAGCCGGTAAATCCGGCAAATCCCCTTCAAAAAAGTATTCCCTGACGACCAGTTCTTTTTCCGCCCAGCTAAGAAAGTGCCGATTCCGCCATTTAGCCGCCAAATATCTTCCCGACATTATTAAAGCCTTGTCATTTACCGGAACAAAATCACGATCAAGCACGGAATGACCAAATAACGCACGCGGAGCGACTCTGATCGTAAATCCCTTATCTCTTGCCCGCCAGGACAAGTCAACATCTTCAAGATACATAAAGATATTCTCGTCAAATCCGCCTATTTCATTAAAAATCTTGCGTGGAATTAATAAGCAAGCCCCGGAAGCCCATTCGGTTTCAAAGGTTTCGGAATCGTATTCTTTATTGTGTTCTTCGGGAAATTGCCGTCCTTCGATCAGACTTTCAGGATATTCACCGCTCGTCGTTATCAATTCCTTTAAAGCATTGCGATGCAAAGCCCCGTCCGGGTTCAGACATAAAAACCAGTCGGCGGAATCTTCAGAATTATTAAAAGCCGTAAACATCAATCTATTCATTCCTCTGCTAAAACCGACATTTCCTTCGGAATCAAACCGGACAATCTTCAGGTCGCCGTCAACCCAAACCGATTCTTCCTTGCCATTGTCAACCACAAAAATTTCTGTTTCAACAGGTAAAACCTCCAATTCAGCCACCGCATTTTCTATGGATTTCTGTAATTGCGAGATTTGTCCAGCCGAATTGTTGTATGTAACTACGCCGATCACTAATTTTTTTATCAGCTTTTCTTTTATCGGTTGAAGTTTAACGGGTTTGAGTTTTGGCTTGGGCTTATAATCGGTCGAAGAAACTTTAGCGGGTGAGAAATTAATTTCCAATTCAGCTAATGCTTTCTGTAACTCCCAATCTTTGGCGTGCATTCGTTGGCTTTTTGCGGTTAATTCCTGATCGAATTCTTCCAAAGCCTTTTCCTTGCGTTCAACTTTCGTTGCTTTTATCTTTAACCGGCGATTTTTTTGCTGTAAAAGTTTTTTCCTTTCATTAAAATCTTCTTTTATTTGAGTAATTTCGAGATTTAAACCTTCGTGTTGAGCAATCTGTTTTTCCAGTTCGTCAATATGCGAATCTTTTGATCTAATTTCTTTATTCTTTGTTTCAATTTCCTTTCTAAAATCAGCAACTGCTATTTCGTATTCTTTAAGAGCATTTTCCAGGTTTGGAAGATATTTTTCTAATTCTGCGATTCGGTTTTCTTTTTTAAATAAGTCATCTTCCAAAGAAATTTTTTCATCAAAATATTTCTTTTCTTTTTTCTGAATCACCTCAATATCGCCTTCAAGTTTGTCAACTGATTTTTGCAGAGATTGAAATTCTTCAACGTGTGTCAGTCGCTGACCTTGTTGATGAAAAAAGTTTCTGATTTTAATCGAGTCATTATTGCTGATATTTAAAAAATCAATAAACTCCGCCGGACATTCATCACCAACCGCTAAAACGCCGAGTCCGTGAGAATGTGTGAACTCGAAATGCGGATATTCTTCCCGAATTTCCTCCCAGAATTTCCAAACTCCGTAATCTTTCTCCCGAACATTGATGTCGTGAAAAAGAACCACGCCCCGCTCGCTCACTTTCGGCAGCCACTTTTCAAAATCTTTTTTAACTTCTTTATATGTATGAAATCCGTCAATGTGCAGTAAATCTATGGTTTTATCGGTGAAATGTTCGATTGATTCATCAAACGTGCTTTGGATCAAACGGGAAAAATCGCCGTATAAAGGATCGTGATAATGTTTCAGATCGTCCAAAACTTCCGTTCCGAAAAATCCCGATTGCGAATCTCCTTCCCAAGTATCTACAGCATAGCATTTAGTTTCTAATTTCAATTCCTGAACTGCCTGACAAAAAGCACAGTAGGAAGTCCCGTAAAAAGTGCCTAACTCGACCATCACACGCGGTTTTAAAATATCCGTCAGGAACATTGCAAACGGAATATGTCCTGTCCATGTCGAGGGCGAAAGCCTGTGAACCGGAGCAAAACATACAGGATATTCAAGCGGGTTAAATGTATTCATAGCTCAATCGAATTTTGCAAATCATCGTTCGATATTTATAAGTTTAGAAGTTATGTCCGGCTGAAACAAGTTTATAACAACGGGGGATTTTATTATCAAACCGCATTTCAGGCAAATTATAACCTCTACGTCATTAATTCTTCCATAAATTAAAATTTGTGGTCAATTCGTGTTCTTGTTTATATATGCGTAAAAATGCGAAGAAATACGCCAGATTTTTTATTTTAATTTGGAATGTTTGCGAAAATAATTTTCAGGGCATTCCGATATTTTACTTTAGTTTTACTAAATTAAAATTCAAAACACCCTGAAATTATTTACAGACTTTAACAATAATCTGCCCGCAAATTATGTTTTGCACATAATAGCCAACTATCAGGGCAGACCGTCCCAGTTACCGGCGAGCGGTGTGTCGCCCGGATTGCCGAAGATGAATACGATGTCGGCAAATCCCGTCGTGTTCGCATTTCGCAGGTAGAACACTCCGCTGCGGTAGATTCCCAATGAATCTATTCCGTCGCCGTCCCAGTCGCCCGCCACCGGCTGGTCGCCCGGATTGCCGTAA
>JBGTKR010000300.1:0-11555 GCA_041744535.1 Pyrinomonadaceae bacterium | reverse complement strand
ATGACGGCGGATTCAGTCGGGGCAACGGTTGCCGATTCGATAAACGCCTGCGTCGGAAGCGAAATTGCCAATGAAAACAAACCCGCAAGCAGTTGGCAGATTCGGCAAACGATTTTGCCTTGGGCAATTCCGAACAACGATAAACTCTGGCTGCCGAAAAAATATTCGGGTTATGACGAATTGTTAAAATTCTGTGATGCCGAAGCAAACGAGAAACTTCCAAAGACCAAAGGTTTTACTGCAGATAGATCCACTTGGAAATGGGGAATTATCCGCGATGCCGATTTTTCGCACCCGCTTGCCGCCGCACCGCTTATCGGCGGACAATTTGCTTTGAAATTCACAAATGTTGACGGCAGCGGACAAACTCCGAATGTCGGTCAGTCCGTTTCAATGCGGTATATTACCAAGCCCGGAAAATGGGACGAAACAAGATTTGTAATTCCTCTCGGTCAAAGCGGAGATCCGCAGTCGCCGTTTTGGAAAGATCAATTTGAATCTTGGCGAAGCGGGAAGTCTTTGGTTTTTCCATTTACGGAATCGGTTGTTGCAAAAGAAGCAAAAAATACTGTCTTGATGACGGATTTGAAGAAATGAAAATATCAGGATACATATTTTTATCGGTGTATTTTAACTGAATCATAAATTTGGAGGACATTGTAAATTTGAGAAAACAAATATTTTTTAATAATAAAATTTACAAAAACCTTTGGGTAATATTCTTTTTAATTTCACTTTCAACAGCAAGTTTTTCCGGGGTTAAAGCAAAGTCTGATGAAGGCGATAATCATTTATCGTATGATGAATTAAACAGGCTTTATGAACAGAGAAGCATTCCTCCGCTGCTTGAAGCAAAGTTAAAACGCCTGCTGACAAATCCTTTTGTAGAAAATTTAAACTCAAATTCCGATGCCCACGCTTTTTTAGAAACTCGGGAACTTGGCAAACATATAAAAGTTGTTCAATGGAACATCGAACGTGGTTTGAACTATGAAGCTATCGAAGCGATTTTTACAGATAGGAAACGCTTAAATTTAATACTTGATACAGAAAAATTCCCGGATGGGAGTGAAGAAAGACTACAAATTTACAAGGAAGCGGCAATTTTACAAAAAGCGGATGTGATAATTCTGAATGAAGTAGATTGGGGAATAAAGCGTTCCGATTATCGAAATATTACAAAAGACCTTGCAAAAAGTCTGCGGATGAATTATGCCTTTGGAGTGCAGTTTGTCGAATTAAGCCCGATTCATTTAAGTAAGGCAAAAATCAAAAATGAAAATGATAAAGAAACTGAAGTCCTAAACTTAATCAAAGTAGATTCTTCAAAATATAAAGGTTTACACGGCATTGCAATTTTAAGCCGCTTTCCGCTTAAAAATGTCCGGCTTGTGCCGTTTGAACATCAGCCTTATGACTGGTTCAACTCGGAGAAAAAGGGTCCGGGTGTTTTGGAAAAAGGAAAGAGAAAGATCGGCGAAGTTGTTTTTCTCGAAGAAAGTTTGCGTGAGGTTCGCCTCGGCGGACGCACGACGCTTTATGCTGATATTACTCACGAAAAATTTCCGAACGGGCTTGTAACCATTGCTGCCACCCACCTTGAAAACCGCTCAAAACCAAATGGTCGCGTTAAGCAGCTGAAAGAGATTTTAGTTCAAATAAAAGAAATTGAACATCCCGTAATTCTGGCGGGCGATATGAATACTTCGGGCAGAAATCTGAAACCTATCTCTATTCAAAGAGAACTTACAAAACGATTCGGAAATCCCGAATTTTGGATAAAACGAGGTGTTCAATATGCACTCGGTATAGGTTTATACGAAGATATTTTAATGGGAACGATAAGTTTCGGGAGAACGCAGGGCGACCCGACGGTTAAACATATTCCGTATATTTCTCCAAATCCGGCACGAAATTTTTTCAGTACACTCCAAGACTTCCGTTTTGCGGACGGCGGAGCATTTGATTTTCGCGGTGATAAAAATCGTTCGGTTAATGAAAAAGAAAAGATTTTAGCAAACTCGAATCAGCGGGCAGATAAAGGATTTGTAACCACTTACCAAGTTAAACGTCCGATTAAATTTATAGGTAAATTTAAACTTGATTGGATGTTTGTAAAACCTGCAAACCTAAAAAACAATAATGACAAAAGAGGTTCGTATCGGTTTGCTCCCCATTTTGGACAAACTTTGAAGCTGATTTATAAAGCAAACGGAGATCGAATTTCAGATCATCGCCCAATTGTCTTAGACTTGCCTTTAGAAGAACCTTTTGGAGAGTTTATCCGCTAGTTGTCTGGCTGAAAATTTTAAAATTGCTCTATTAAGGTTTGAAAAAATTATTCTTTATTAAATTGCTTTGCGGCAGTTATAAAATCCTGCAAAATAATTGCGGCGGCTTCGCTGTCTAATCTTTCTTTAACTTTTTTATTGTTTATGCCGAGTTTCCAAAGATTTCCTCTGGCTTCATAGGTTGAAACTCTTTCGTCATATAAATAAACGGGAATTTCGAGCGAGAGTGAAAAATTTCTTGCAATTCGGCGGGCTTCCTGAGACATTTCGCTTTCCGTGCCGTCGAAATTGTATGGCAAACCTATGACGAGGGCTTTGGCATCAAAATCTTTAAGATAGCGGATGATTTCTTTGAGAAACTTTTTCCAGCCTTTTCGTTTGATGACGGCAACGCCGCGAATAGTGAACTGGATTTCATCTGATACGGCAATGCCGACTTTTTTTGTGCCGAGATCGAGCGATAATAATCTGCCTTTCGTCGGAGCATCAGAAATATCTGTAAAATCGGTTTGATTAGTCGTATTTTTATCTTGCACCATAATAAATGATATTGGATAATGAAATGCTGCTAAATTATGCAGCAATTTCGCTTGTTCTACAAACTTAAATTCGAGGATTAATAAATGTCTTTTCGTTCCAAAATTATAATTGTTTCAGTTTCAGTTCTTCTTTCTTTATATGCCGTCGTCGGAACTCTGATGGGTTCTTGGGGATTAGGTCTCAGCACGCAGGCTCAACAGCCGATCAATGATCCGGGGGCTCAAATCCGCATTTTTGAAAGTGTTTTGCAGCATATTCAAAATGATTATGTTGACGAACCGAACTTGGAAAAAGTGCGTTTCGGTGCTTTGCGTGGTTTGGCAAACGGACTTGATCCATACACGGCTTATCTGACCGCCGCACAGGTCAAAGATTATCAGGCAAATAAAGGAACAACCAATAAAGCGGGAATCGGTGCGAAGTTTTCGCAGATTTCCTCTTATCTTTATATTATTTCGGTAATCAAAGATTCTCCGGCGGATAAAGCGGGCTTGATGGCTGGCGATATTATCGAATATATCGGCGACAAAGCAACCCGCGATATTTCGCTCTATGACGCGGAACAACTGATCTTGGGAACGCCCGGAACCGATGTGAAATTGCGTGTTCTGCGAGCTAGTGAAAAACCGCAGTCATTAATTGTCAAACGCGGGGCTTATCAGGTTCCGAAGGTCGAAGCCAAAATGGACGGCACGGATGTCGGCATCATCAAAATTCACAGTTTGGAAAAAGGCGAAGCCGCTGACATCCGCGAACAGGTTAAGAAATTTTCCGATAAAGGTGTTAAAAAAATCGTTCTGGATTTGAGAGGAGTTTCCACCGGAAATATAAATGAAGCGGTGGAAGCTGCAAATTTATTTATTAAAAACGGAACACTTGCAAAAGTTTTGGGAAGACAAAATAAAGTTATCAAAAGTTATGAAGCAGATGCGAGCAAGGCGATTTTTGACGGAAATGTTGCCGCCTTGATTGATCTGGGAACGGCGGGTGCGGGCGAAGTTGTTGCTTCGGCAATTCTCGAACGCAAACGCGGCGAAGTCGTCGGCGAAAGAAGTTTCGGTGCGGGTTCGGAACAACAGTTATTTAATATGCGAAGCGGCGACGGTTTTCTTTTAACGGTTGCAAAATGGGCTTCTCCCGATGGCAATCCGTTTCTGGCAAATGAACGTGCCAAAGCCGGTGTCAAACCTTCCGTTGAAGTAAAACGTCCCGAAACTCCAGAACCGCTTGAAGTGGAAAATCTGGTCGAGCAAAAGGAACAGGAAGACGAAGAAAATCCGCAGGAAGCACCGGAGAAATTACTGCCGAAAAAAGAAATCAAAAATCCGATGAAAAATGCCGAAGATATTCAATTGAAAAAGGCTTTGGAAATTTTGAGAAGCAAATAAATCCAAAATTTTTAACTTGTTTTCTTTTCAAAGGAGTCGGAAAATTTTTATTTCGACTCTTTTTTTTGCCAACTTATTGTTGGAAAGTTAAAACACTGATAGAATCTGATTAAATAGTTATTAAATTGGTGAACGGACGGATAATTCATCAAAATGTCATAATTTAGAAATAAAATTTATTATTGAAGCAGGTAAGAATTACAATGATTTTTCGCGGTAAAATATTTAAATATCAAAAGCATTTGAAAAATTTATTTTTTTGTTCGGGTTTATTATTGGCATTAAATTTTGCATTTTCATCTAACATACTTGCCCAATCAACCGATCAAAATGCCCCGACTCCGCTGACTACGGATGAAATTCGCGGTCAGATCAAGGCTCGGGATATTGGTGATGCACGTTTAACGACATATTATTTTGCTTTTAACGGAGATCGAGGCGATGTTTTTTTGAATGTGGTTACAAGAAATCTGAATGGCAATATTGATGTTTTTACCGCCGATACACTCCAGCCCCGCACCAGAATCACGCTTTATGCCGATACCTCTGCAACGGAAACGGGACGAATCGTTTATATGCGTCAGCCGGAAAAATTGATTTTACGGGTGCAGGGCAGAACTCCGAATGATGATCCGGCAACTTTTCAAATAAAATTCGCGGGTAGTTTTGTGCCGCTGAGTCCGGTCGGTTTAGCCGAAACCGAAGCTTTGCCGGAAGTTGAAATAGACAGAAAAGGAACTGTCAGGGTAAATTCCGTCGGAACTATCATTGAAGAACCGAAAACGGAAACATCGGAAGAAACCGATTCTGTTCTGGGTAGAGATCGAGTTTCCGAAACGGAAAATTCGGATAAAACGGAAATTCCCAGAACTTTTGACCCGACGAAGAAAAGCGGAATTTCAACATCCAAAGACATTTCGGCATCGGAATCATCCGAAACTACCGAAACCGATGTAACGATAAATATCGAAGAACAGCCGAAAAAATCATCCGCAATTGTCAGAATCGAAAAAAGCGAAGAAGATGCTGAAAGTATCGAAGCCGAAGAAGAAGCAAAACGCTTGTCAAAGATTTCTCTGAAATTGAAACTAAAAAACGGCGGCAGATTCGAGCGTCCGATGAATGAAGTTATTACTGTGAATGTTATAAAAGCAGTTTTGACCATCGTTACAACCGACGGCAAAATTCACGAGTTTTCGATTTTTGAGGTTAGTAAAATGACGATTGATTAAGTTATTTATTGATAACTTTCTCAAGCCTTGCAGCCAGATCGCTGTTCGGATTTGTTTCTTTTAGCTGATTCAAGGTTTTTTGTGCATTTTCCTTATCGCCCTTTTTTAAATAAGCAATACCGAGATTATAGATGGTCGGTTCGTGATTCGGTTCGACTTTGAGAGCCTTTTCAAACTGCGAAATCGCACGTTCATAATCGGGATTCCGCCGCTCGACAAAAGTCGTTCCGAGATCGGATAAAACATTTAAATTGTCCGGTTTTATCTCCAGAGCCTTTTCATAATAAGTTTCGGCATTCTCAAATTGTCTGGCATCAAAAAAGGCGTTTCCCAAACTTGCATTTGCCTCAAAATCATTCGGCTTCAACCGCTGTGCCTTTTGATAAAATTCCAAAGCCCCTTCAAAATTTTGAATTCGGGCATACATTTCTCCGGCTTTTATCTGAGCTTCATAATTTTCCGGTTCGTTTTTTGCAGCATCCAAAACCTTCTGAACATCGGGCAGCATTCCGCTTTGATCCGTCTTTCCCGGCAGATTATTTGCTTGAGTCGGAATTTGATTCGGCGTGTTGTTATCCGGTGTTGAAGCGTTTCGATTCAGATAATTTGCTCCCGAAAAACCGATTATCAAACCGATTATCAAACCGACAATTCCAAATAATAAACCGTTCTTTCCCATCATATTCTCAGTTTTTCTCACGCTTAAAATAGATCGCGTCGGTATTTCTTTTTATAAATAAAAGGGATTTATCTTCAAATTTCTCGTAATTATATAAACTTACCGTCCTAAATTCCTGCTTAGGCTCGGCGATCAATTCCCAACCGTCGTTGCCGAGTTGAGCCAAAGCCTTTTGAAAAGCAATTTCGGCAATTTTAAGGCTCGCAGTTTGTCTGGCTCCAAAGGTTTCGGGTAAATTCGCATCTTTTAAAAACTTCCCATAATCCAATTCTTCTTTAATTTCCGACTGCTTACAACCCGCCGTACGAATTATGCAAACATTGACGATACCGATAATTTTATTAATTCTTTCCGGTTCGGGCTGTAAATAATAAACATCGCTGATGACCGCATATTCAAATTGCCGGTTAACCGCTTTTTGTGCCGAACTTTTATTAAAATATGAAAAGATTCCGCCTAAAAAAACAATTGCTAAAATACTCGATAAGGAAATAACTAAAACTCGCTTCATACTTTTTTCTCCTCTGAATTATTGTCAATGTTATCACAGATTCGAGGAGAGAAAGTTTCAAAACTTTATGCGTAACTGTGTAAACCGGGCAAAAGATAGCTTACACCTAAATAGGTAAATATCACCAGCAAAAAACCGATAATTGCAAAATATGCCGAGCTTCTGCCCTTCCAGCCGCGTGAAATCCGTGTATGCAGAAATGCCGCATAGGTCAGCCACGCGACCAATGCTCCGGTTTCCTTTGAATCAAAACCCCAAGGTCTGCCCCAAGATTCATTTGCCCAGATCGCACCTGTTATTAAAAGCATTGCAAGTCCGGCAAATGCAAGACTTGCGGTTTTATACATCAAGCCGTCGAGCGAATCCAGAGAGGGAAGTCTTTCGCGTAATTGTTCCGTTCTGAAACTGAATAAAATAACAAAAAACAAACCCGCAATCGCCGTTATCAGTCCTGCAAATTCAACCGGATTCGTTTTCATAGAGAGAAACATCTTACCGCCCGCATTTCGCAGAAATTGCTGCCCCGTCTGCTCGAATTGCGTTTCGGGAATAGCGGAAAACTCGGCGGCGGACAGATTTTGTTTGGCGATCAATTCCTTTCCGGCAATGACGACCTGAGCCGGATTTTGCCCGATCTGAGTTTGCAGACGCGGATAAACATCCGTGATTCCTTTAACTCCCGAAACCCAAAAGCCGACGGCAAAAAGTTGTGCGGCAAAAGCAGTTATCAATAAAATATGACCGATCTTTTTGGCTTGTTTGTTGTTTTGATATAAGTAAAGCAAAAAAGCGATTATCACACCGATCAGCAAAATTCCCGACAAAGTCAGAATTTCACCGACATAGGGAATTTCCAAACGAAAAGGAGTTGAAAACGGTTTCGGGCTGCCTTCATTCGGAACGAATATTCCTGCCCGGTAAACAAATTCCGTAAAAACGCTGAATTTACTGATCGTGCCGATAACGGCGATTCCGAAAATACTCGCCCAGATCGCCATCGCTTCCGGTTTTACTTTGTCTTTGAGCAAATAAACTACCGCAACGGCAAAACAGACGAGCGTTACGCCGTAACTTAAAGAAGCCACGCCGACGTGAATTGGTCGCCAGTAAGAATCGAGAACAGGCGGCAGATCAATAAATTCGCTGCCGATAAATCTGGCTAAAGTCAAGATCAAAGCTGCTAACGGCAAAGTGAACGCCGTTAAAATCTGGAATTTTTTGCGGTTGACCAATAAAAGCGTCGTAAAACCAGCACCGAAGGCGAAAGCCAAACTCAGATCATAAAGATTCGCAAAAGGAATGTAGCGAAACATCCAGGGCGTTTCTGGATTTCCGGCGGAGCGAAGCATCGAGATTTCACGTTCATAAGCGGCAACCCAGCGGACGAGCCACGACGAAAGATTAAAAAATACACCGAGCGTCGCCGTCCACATACTTATTTTTTGAGCCATCTCCGACGGTGCGTAAATATTGGTGATCTGAAATAAAGCCGCCAGAATATAACAAGCCAAAGCGACCATCATAAACGCTTCATCCGACATAAAGCTGCTCGTCTGCAAACGCCAGAAAAGAATTGCAAATGATCCGACAACCGCCAAAATCGCCGGAAAATACTGCCATAAAGGAGATTTTGATTCCCTCGTCCTGTCTAATTCTTCCGCTGTAATTTCTTGTGCCATAATTTTTTTAATTCTAAATTCAAAATTTATCTTCTTAAACTAAACTGAACTTGAAAACCAATGATTTTTTTTTTGCGACTTTGCATCTTTGCGGGAGTCTTTTCTTTACTATTAAATATTATTTCCCGCAAAGTCGCAAAGGTGCAAAGAAAAAGCAGGAAACCGATTTGAACTATTTCTGCTTGGGTGCTTAAATCTTAAATCTTAAATCTTGAACCAATCTGTTAAATTTATCTTCAAAACCCTGATGATTGCGGTTCGTGTTTCCGCCTAAAACGATGTTGTATTTATCGGTAATTTCATTTTTTTCGATCAACGCCCAGATTCTTCGGTGCGAGATGAAGAAAACAAATATCAAAGCACCGATCAAACCGATTCCGCCGAAATACCAAGCGATGAATGCTCCGTTAAATGGATCGTATTTGATTGATAAAACGTGAGCCAGCGGCACTTTTTCAAAATCCTTTAGTTTCCATTTGTATCCGGCTTTTGCCGCCCCGACGGGAATATTTTCAGCCATATTTCCGGCAAATGCAAAAACTCTCGTTTTCTCGCCACCAGCGGGCGTAACCTGCAAAACGGCAGCGGGATTGTTGTATTCGCCGGTTTTGGTGTCGGGTTTGCCTTCGCTGTTAAATGTAAAATCGGGAAGAAATGATTCGTAAGCGATCAAAGTTCCGTCGGGAAGTTTTGCCGAACCGTTTCGGTCTAATTTTACGGAAATCGGTTTTGCTCCCGTTTCTTCCGGCGTTAATTCCAGAGTCATCGTGCGGGCGTTTCCGATTGGAATAGTTTGAGCTTGAAAAAAGCGATAACCGCGATATGAAAACGGATTATTCAAACTTACATCGGCTTCTGTTATGCCGTATTGCGGATCATTTATTTTTATACGAGTCCGCCAATCCAGAGTATTAAAAGTTTCAATCGAACCGCCCGGATCAATTAATTTTTGCTGAATATCGGTGCAGGTTATCGTAAAGGGTAATTTAACCGCGTAGCGATTTTGCTTGTCGAGATCAAACTCTATCAACTGAATTTCGCTTGTCGTTTCGCCCGGAATAAATCTTACATCCGCATCAAACCCGGATTGTAAAGCGACAAAATGACCGATAAAAAGCGTTAAAAGTGCGACGTGAACGATGTATGCTCCGAGACGATTCCATTTTCCGCTTTCGCCGAAAACATATAAAGTTCCTTTTTTCTCGTTTATGTGCGGCTTAAAACCGTTTTTCTTAAATACTTGACTGATAAGATCGGCGGCTTGTTCTTCATTGTCGGCTTCGACTTGCACGACCGCATTTTGTTTTTGCCCCGACAGCCATTTTTTCGACGCATTCAATTTCGGTCTTGAAATATAAGACCAAGCGGAAGGAAAACGGTCTATCGAAGCTAAAATGATATTCAGCGAAAGAACCAGCAGAAGTAAATTAAAATACCAACCGTGATAAATATCGAAAAATCCCAACTCGCCGTAAACGGTCTTTTGAGCCGGAGTCAGCGAAGCAAAATAAGCGTCAAAACCGTTGACATTCTGCTGCACGATCAGCATTCCGACAATCGAAAGAAAAACCAGAATGCACAACAAAACCACGCCGAACCGAACCGAACTTAAAAAATCCAAGATTCGGTTTAATATCGGGGCTGATTTCGGTTTAATTTTCGGTTTTGCTTCCGAAATTGTTTTAACTGATTCTTCGACTAACGGCATTACTCAATAAAATACTAAAATAGATAACTGATAAATGATTTGGCTTTTGGTCTTTGGTCTTTGGTCTTTGGTCTTTGTTTTTTCGTTTGCTATGACCAAACTTTTTTACTTTGGATTTACTTGTTTACTAAACAAAATCTGCCAAAGACCGAAAGCCAAAGACCAAAGACCGAAACAAATACAATAACTGTATATAATTTGAGATGATAACTTAGCAGAATTTATTTGTCATCTTGAAATAAATAAGTTTATCTGCTAAGTAAAAGAAGATTTATTTTACGTTTTTAGATTTGGAAATTTAAATGACAGACGTTATTCTTTTGTTACCACTTAAAAAGTATAAAAAATGGACACAGCGACAATAGAAATTCAGGAAACCAAAGCAATAAGTTTCGGCGAAAAACTCGGTGCATATTTTGAACTGACCAAACCGCGTATAGCTTTTATGCTGGTTTTAACATCGGCGGCAGGTTTTTATCTGGGAGCAAATCAGGGTTTTGATATTTCGCTTTTTTTACATTCAATGGCGGCGATAACTCTGCTGGCTTTCGGTGTGGCGACGTTAAATCAATATCTTGAAAGAGACATTGATACGAAAATGGAACGCACGGCGAAACGTCCTTTGCCGACGGGAAGAGTTACACCGAATGAAGCACTTATCTTTGGAATTTCGCTGTGCGTGTTTGCCGAAGGTTATTTATATTTTGCGGTAAACACTTTAACGGCGATTCTCGGTCTGATCGTAATTGTCGGATACGTTTTTCTATACACGCCTTTAAAAACACGCACGACGGCTTCAACCGCAATCGGTGCGGTTCCCGGAGCATTGCCGCCGCTGATGGGTTGGACGGCTTCGGCAAACGAAATTACGCTTGGTGCTTGGTTTTTATTTGCATTTTTGTTTTTATGGCAATTTCCGCATTTTCTGGCGATTGCCTGGATGTATAAGGAACAATATGCCAAAGCCGGAATCAAAATGCTTCCCGTAGTTGAAAAAGACGGCAAAATTACCGCTCAACAGATCGTTATTTTTACGATTCTGCTTTTGCCGGTAAGTCTTGCACCGTTTTTTCTGGGATTTTCGGGCATCATTTATTTGATCGGAGCGAGTATTTTGGGAGTCTGGTTTTTGTATGCGAGCATCCAAACCGCCCGTGCGAAAACCGTCGAAAATGCACGCAAATTATTATTGGTTTCGGTTTTATATCTGCCCGTCATTTTTGCCCTGATGGTTTTAAATCACTAAAAGACGATGAAAGTTGGAACAGCAACACCGATCAGAGATAAAAAAAGAAAGCTGAAAAAAAGACCTGATTTCAGCCGACTTAGCGGAATGGGAAATGATAACGGCAATAACGATAATGGCGGCGGCGATGGCGGCGACGGCGGCGACTTTAAGCCTAAAAAGATAAAATCGGAAAATCAAAATCCCGAACCGACCAATAAATCAAAAATTCTGATGTGGTTTTTGCTGCTCGTCGTGCTGATGACCTTCGGCGGTTTGATTTCCGCGTATGTCGTGATTGC
>JBGTKR010000299.1:0-3689 GCA_041744535.1 Pyrinomonadaceae bacterium | reverse complement strand
AAAATAGGAGACAAAATGATTAAACAAATATTGATATTGACATTATGCACGGCGATTTTTTCAGCCTGCGGTTCGACGGATACAAAACCCGTTACAAATTCGACGGCTGATAAAACGCCCGAAGCGGTTTCGACGGAAAAGACGATTCCGGTTGAACAGGAAACGGCGGCAGATAATACGGCAAAGGATGTAACAGGTGTCGCTTCGTGCGACGAATATTTGACGGAAGTGGAAAAATTCGTCAACAACCAAAAAGTTCCGCAAGCGGTTCGGGACACTTATAAACAAAGTCTGGAGCAAAACCGCACGGCTTGGAAACAAGCGGCTTCGACTCCGCAGGGCAAAGCGGCGTTGGAATCGGGCTGTAAAACGGCACTCGATTCGGCTAAACCGATGTTTGAAAAATACGCCAAATAAAGAGCAAGTGCGGAAGTTTCTAAAAATTTCCGCACTTATTCAAATCAATAGTTCAGGCATTAACAATGTTATTGCCGTAGTCGGGATAATTAGCATACCGGCAGCCGAAAAAATATTTCAAAAAATTCGGCACACTACAACGCAACACAAAAAATTATGACAAAGCAAGTATTTAAGGAAAACACGGTCAAACGAATAATCATATTACTACTTGCAATTGTTGCAGTATTTGTAATTACAAACATCTATTTCACGGATTACAGTTTGCTTTATTGGGCGATAAATATTTCTACTTTCATACTATTCTTTTATTACATAGTTTTTGAAAAACACAAAACAATTATTTGTGATGTCGTCGGTTGTCGTGTGGAAGAAAGGAGATTTTGGGAAAGTTATGCAAAAGGCGTTAGCTTTAACTGGGATGAAGTAAGAGAAACAGTATTTTGGTTAAGCGATGGTGATGCCGTATTTTATATCGAAACCGG
Source organism: Pyrinomonadaceae bacterium (assembly GCA_041744535.1). Taxonomy (GTDB): domain Bacteria; phylum Acidobacteriota; class Blastocatellia; order Pyrinomonadales; family Pyrinomonadaceae; genus Aridibacter. The sequence continues at coordinate 2,787 of JBGTKR010000299.1, read as the reverse complement.
GGAAATGAAGATAGAATTTCCCTTATCCGATAAGTTTTCCTCAGAGCAGTTTGAAAGTTTTATCCGAACAGTAAACGATGCGACACTACATCTTCCATACGTTTGGAAGAGAGGAGAAGATGGACTTAGCAAAATGCGTGGAGCAAGAGGTTATATAAAGGTCGCTCGTTAATAGATTAATTTGAAAACAGCGGCGTTTGGGCAGGCAGGTGAATATCTCAATATATTAAAAAGGATCGAGTAATGAAAAAATTAATATTTTACTTTTTTATAATTTGTTTAGCGGGAATTTCGGTTCACGCACAATTCGAGAATGAAGGGAAATTAAATGTCTGGACGACTGAAACCGTTCAGCGTAATCCCGAAACCGAAGATATTTCGTATAGCGTCTGCAAAGTTCGCGTCGCCAAAAATAAGGGCTTTGACCGCGTGGTTTTCGAGTTTGACGGAGGCAAACCGAAATACGTTATCGGGTATCTGCCGTCGAATATTTATTCGACCGAAGGCGGCGATGAGAAAATAAAAATCGCGGGCAATGTTTTTATGGTCATAAATATTTACGGAATCGGCGTTGACGATCCGCCGTGCGAACTTAAAAATTATCCGAAAAAGAAACTCGGTTTTCCGTCATTGATGCAGATTCAAAGCGGAGTTTGGTTTGAAGGAATTTGGGATTTTTTGATCGGCGTGAAAGCGGAAAAGCCGTTTCGCGTTCAAGAGTTGTCAAATCCTTCGCGGCTTGTGATTGATTTTAAACATTGATTGATTACTATTTTGAAAATAAAAAAAATGAAATTAAAAAACAGCCTTTACTTTATTATTTTTGCTTTCTGTTTTGTTTGGCAAACAGCTTGTGTTTCGAGCCGAAAACCAACTAACGAAAATGATAAATCCGTCGTTGAAAAAGTATTTGAAAAAGTTACAAAAGCGAATTTTCCGCCACCCTCGGAAGCTGATTTTGAAACGGAAAAAGCTGAAGCGCAGAAATTATTTGATTGGGGAATTACTTTTGAAAACATAAAGTCCGCGCACGGAATGAGGACTGAAAAAGGCGTTTCATTCGGCTCGAACGATTTTGAAAGTTCCGATGGCGTAAAACTTTTGCGTTACGGGAAACTTTATGAAACGCCCGAAGAATTAAAACAGGCGTTCGACAATGCGTTAAAAGGGGCGGCGAAGGTTTTTGAAAAGAAAAATTTTGAAAACGGTGAGAAAATGTTCATCGGCGTGGCAGGCAATTCGGCGTTTATCGTCAACACGAGCGGATATTATCTTTATACGGTTTCAAGTCCGTCCTTGCGGCATCTGCTGGCTTTCGAGATAAAGGAAGCACATTATTTCAGCTATAAAAGTGCTGACTAAAAAATTATGCACGGCGGTCAGATTTTGTTATAGCGGAAATTGCGGGAAAATCTTTACAAAAGTAAATTAAAATTAAAAATAAAAGATGAAAATGATATGAACAAACAAATTTGCGGAAAATGCGGCGAAACAATTGCCAACGATTTTAATGAAACACTTTCGTTTTGCACGAATTGCGGCACGAGTATCAATTTATCGCCGACGGAAGAAAAAACATTGCCGTCGGGAAACGCCGAACAACTTTATTCGCCGACACCGCAGAATTATAACGCGAAATCGGGCGGGAAAGGTTTGCATTATTTGTTCGGTTGTTTGGGTTTGCTGATCGGTGGTGTGATTTTGTCGGGCATCGGTTTTTACGGCTACTGGTCGTGGTCATCGAAAAAGACGGATGAAACGGTAAAGATAATCGCGCCGGAATCGCAAACCGTGCGTTTTGTTACTAACACACCGAAATCGCTCGATCCGCAACTTGAGCCTAAACCGACAATCAGCAACGCTTTGTTTGACGGTTTGGCAGAATTTAATAATAAAAACTCCGATCTGAAACCATCGTTGGCGACGAGTTGGGAGAAAAACGCCGACGCGACCGTGTGGACGTTTTATCTGCGAAAAGATGCAAAATGGACGGACGGCAAACCGATCACGGCAAATGATTTTGTCTATTCGTGGAAACGTCTTTTGAATCCCGAAGAAAAACTTTCTTATGATTCAGTGTTGCTTTACAGCATAAAAAACGCCGAACAATACAATACGAAAAAAGCAAAGGCGGAAGATGTCGGCGTGCGGGCGATTGACGATTTTACTTTGGAAGTTACACTGGAAAAACCGACACCGTATTTTGACAAACTTATTGGTTTGACGGCTTTTCGTCCCGTTCCGCAGACGGCAATCGAAAAATTCGGCAGTGATTGGACGAAACCGGAAAACATTGTAACTTCGGGCGCGTTCAAATTGATCGAAACATCGCCGAAAAATCAAACCGTCGTCGAGCGCAATCCGCGGTTTTGGAACAACGCCGACACGAAACTCGAAAAAATCGTTTTTATCTCGGACGAGAAAGTGCCTGCCGGAAGCGAATATCCGGAAAATACTGCAAAACGATATGAAAACGGCGAAACGGATGCTGTTTTTATGTCGTCAAAGCCTGATGAAGCAATCGGAAAACGAGCCGATTTCTCGCGGATAAAAACAACCGGGACCGAATTTGTAGTTCTCAATACGACGGTCAAACCGTTTAATGATGTCCGCGTTCGTCGTGCTTTTAGTTTGGCGATCAACCGTGACAAATTAAAGGATTATAATCTTTCGCAATTCCCGACTGATTCGTTCGTGCCGGAAATTGAAGGTTACGAAAACGCCAAGAGCGGATTTTATGAACCGGACGAAGCGAGAAGATTACTGTCCGATGCCGGTTATCCGCAA
>JBGTKR010000298.1:0-3901 GCA_041744535.1 Pyrinomonadaceae bacterium | reverse complement strand
GAAAACTTTTGCAAATAATCATTCTTAAAAGGTTTTATGCCCGATTCTTTGAATCTTTTAAGAACGTAATTTCTCGCCGCTGCACTTTCGGCAGTTCCCGTTTCGCGTCCTTTCAAATCATCTGATGATAAAAATTTTATGTCTTTTATTAATTGCTTTGCATCAATTGTTTCGGAACTGACAATGCCATTTTCGGCAGAATCTTTTTTCTGTGCATCGGAAGTGCCTGAAAAAGTTAAAAATGAAAGTGCAATCAGAATTGCTGCTAAACCTGTAATCTTTAGTGTTTTCATAATTTTTTTTAAGTTAAATCTAAAATCGCCCAATCGTGCTGTAAAGCGGTTTGTTTTAAACGGAAATCGGGACTGACTGCCACCGGATGACCGACAATAGAAAGCATCGGCAGATCGGAAATACTATCGGAATAGGCGTATGAATCGGATAAATTTATTTCATTCTCTTCGGCAAATTCGCGTATCCAGGTCGCTTTGGTAGCCGAAGCCATCACCGGCGGAAGCAAGCGTCCGGTGGCTTCACCGTTGACGAATTCGAGGCGGTTTGCCGCAAATACGTCTATTCCCAGATAACTTGCCAGCGGTGCAACGCTGAAATCCAAAGCTCCCGTGATAATCACTTGTTTATGTCCGAGTTTTTTGGACTTGGCGATCAAATCAAACGTGCCGTCGAAAATGGCGGGTTTTAAGGTATCCTCAAATAATTCTTCGGCAAAATACCGCAACCGGTCTTCCGACTCGCCTTTGTAGCTTTTGAAAAAGTATTCGTTAAAAACATTTCTCGAATAAAGATCGGTAACGCCGAATATCGGAAGTTTGGCGATAGTGCTGACGCTTTTTTTGATGGTTGAAAACAAACCTTGCTGACGGCGGGCGTAGAAGGCAAGTGTATGCACGAGATTCGTGCTGACGAGTGTTCCTTCCAGATCATAAAATGATGCCGCTTGTGATTTTTTGGTCATTGTGTCTAAATATAGTTTAACTTTTAATTCAAACTGAAAATCGAATATATCAAAGATTTTACCTTTTGGTAACTTCAAAATGCCTGATTTGCATATTTTTTCACAATTTATAAAAATATCGTAAAAATGTAATTACAATGTATAAACACAAATTTCAAATTATTTTAATTTCAACCCTTTTCCTCTTTGTTTCCTGTGCTTCTTTGAGTAAATCTGTTGTAGAAACAAATAGTTCAAAACCAACGGCGGCACCGACCGCAGCGGTTGAAAAGGCGGAAACCCTTTATAAAAACCGCGAAAATCTTGACAATGTCCGCGAGGCTTTAAAAATTCTTGATGCGGCAAGAGATATGAATAACCGAAACTACGAAGTTGAGTGGAAATTCGCTCAGATGAGTTATTTTTTGGGAAATGCTTATGACACTCCGGAGGATGAAGCCGAGGAAGTTTTGAAAAAAGGTATTACAGCCGGAAAAATATCTAAAAGAATGAAGCCCGACAAACCAGAAGGACATTTCTGGTATGGAGCGGTTCTAGGCGAACAAGCTAAACGAAGTCCTGTAACCATCGGGCTTACATCGGTTGACGACATTAAAGAATCAATGCAGAAAGTAATCGAAATTGATCCGACCTATCAAGGTGCAAGTGCTTATGACGCTCTCGGTTTATTAGAACTTAAAACGGCGGGATTAGCCGGTGGAAGCGAAGAAAAAGCCGTCCAATATTTGGAAAAGGCTCTGGAACTCGAAAAAAATAATTCAAATATCAGAGTTCATTTAGCCGAAGCATATTTGGCTGTCGGTAAAGATGCTAAAGCTAAAGCACAGCTCGAATATGTTCTACAAATGAAGCCTGATGAGGATTTCAAGCCAGAGTATAGACGTTCGGTATTTGATGCTAAAAAATTGTTGAAACAAAGATTTTAGACATTGAACATTTATCTTTTTTTTAGACGGTAAATGGCAAATTATAATTGAAATATGAAACGTGCAGTTTTTCCGGGATCATTTGACCCTTTAACGATGGGACATTTAGATATTATCGAGCGAAGCATTGATCTGTTCGATGAGATAATTATTGCCGTGTTAAATAATCCCGATAAGAAACCGATGTTTTCGCCGGAAGAAAGATGCGAAATGATCGAACAGGTTTTGGTGGATTTTGACTCAAAAGGCTGCACATTAATCGTTGAGAGTTTTCAGGGGTTGCTCGTTGATTATGTCAAAACCCGTGACGGACACGCGATTGTTCGTGGAATTCGGGCGGTTTCCGATTATGAATATGAATTGCGGATGGCACTGATGAACCGCAAACTCGCTCCTGAAATCGAAACGGTTTTTCTAATGGCGGCGGAAGAATATTCCTATGTATCATCGCATCTTTTGAAACAGGTCTTCACACTTGGCGGGCGTGTCGAAGGACTTGTTCCGACATTGATTGAAGAAAAAATGCGTGAGAAAATGAGTAATTAATTATCGAAAAAAAGGAAAGATATTATGAATGTAATGAAAACGGATTTTTTGCGTGGACTTGCCATCGGTTTGGCAATCGTGGCTTTTCTTGCAGGCGTTGCCGCTTTTATAATTGCATATGTAAATAAAGGTGAGCTCAACTTTTTGCCCGTCGGAATCGGCGGGGTGATACTTGCTTCGATTATGTTGGCAACAAGAACAAAAAAATCAATGGATGAATAAATGATATTTCACCTTCACCACGCTCAGATCACGATTCCGAAAGGCGAAGAAAAAAAAGCCCGCAGTTTTTACTGTGATTTTTTAGGATTAAAGGAAATCGAAAAACCTGAATCTCTAAAAACACGCGGCGGATTTTGGCTGGAATTAAATAATTTTCAAATCCACGTCGGCACGGAAGATGATTTTGACCGCACAAAAACGAAAGCTCACCTTGCATATTTAGTTGAAGATTTGGACAATTGGCGTGTAAAACTGGAGGCAAAAAATATCGTCGTTAAAGACGGCATTTTGATTCCCGACTTCAGACGCTTTGAATTTCGTGATCCATTCGGAAATCGTGTCGAATTTCTGCAAAAAATCTAATGAGTTAAGAACAGCAAACTGCTATGACAAAAAGCAATCCTTTTTCAAAAAACATTAACAAAATGCACGGCTCGTCAACGCTGAAAGCCGCTCAAGCTGCAACCCGTCTGCGAAACGAAGGGCATCAGGTAATTGACCTGACCGTCGGCGAACCCGATTTTGATACACCTGAATTTATTAAACAATATGCTTGGGAAGGTCTGCAAAAAGGTTTGACAAAATACACACCTGCTTCGGGAATGAAATCATTTAAGGAAGCGATTGCAGAGTTTTATGCCGCGGAATTCGGAGCAGAATTTTCGCCGAATGAAGTTGCGGCGGCGTGCGGCGGAAAGCAAGGTTTGTTTAATGCAATGGCGACGATCATTGATGCAGATGATGAGGTTCTGATCCCGCAACCTTATTGGGTTACATTCCCCGAAATCGTCAATTTTTGCGGCGGCAAAAATGTTTTTATTGACACGGAAGAAACGAATTTTATTTTAACTGCCGAACAAGTCAAAGATGCGATTACAGATAAAACAAAATTGTTAATAGTAAATTCGCCGAATAACCCGACCGGGCGTGTAATTCCCGCCGACGAGATGCGGAAAATTTTTGATGTTTGTATCGAAAATGTAGTTTATGTAATTACGGACGAATGTTATTTATTTTTCGTATATCCGCCCGCTGAAGTTTTTTCGGCGGCGGGTTTGCCGAGCGAATATCGCAAATATGTTTGTGTCGGCGGATCATTTTCAAAGACTTATGCAATGACGGGCTGGCGAATCGGCTACACGATCACAAATGAGGATTGGACAAAACAAATGGTTAAGCTGCAAAGCCATTCGGCGACTCATCCGACATCTTTTGTGCAATATGCTTGTGC
>JBGTKR010000297.1:0-4524 GCA_041744535.1 Pyrinomonadaceae bacterium | reverse complement strand
AAATGTCATTGCACCGAAGGCTAAAATCGCCAGTGCCAGGTGCATATAAGTTTTGCGAATAAATGCCGCCCGTTCCGCCGGCAAAGCGTCCGCCGCCGAGAACTCTCTGGCTGCATTTTCATAAGTTGTATTGTTCATTTTCTAACTCCTTTTTCAAATAAATCAAAAAGCGTTTATAAGATGCGTTTTTTATAAAAAAATCTGTCTGAATTCGTATAAACTTGATCTAATTATAACAGATTATTAATTTTAAAATAAATAAGAATTTTTAAAGATAAATCTGATTTTCACTTCTCACTTCTCACTTCTCACTTTCCTTACGCATACCAATCTTCGTGCAAAGCCCATTCGCCGCATGACAGGCACGATGTCCAACGCCATTTATAATTGCAGCCCGGACATTTTCCGCGTGTGTTAAATGTGTTCCAAAATGTTCCGCAAGCGGCATAAAAATATTCGGGAAAATCACAATCGCTGCAAAACCAGCGGCTTGAAGCCTTCGGCTGCCATTTGCAATGCGGACAACGTATGCGGCTAAAATCGGTTTCATCTTCCCGCAATTTTTCAAAAATAATTTTCTTGTCGGTTAATTTTTTTTGCAGAAGTGCGAAAACAATTAAAAAGCAACATAGATTTTTAAATTTTTTGTGAATAAAAAGCATTATTTGCATTATTTTTCGGAAAACAATTACAAGTTTACCGATATTTTCTATTCATAACTCAAAGCCTCGACTGCATCGAGTTTTGCGGCTCGTAACGCCGGGTAAAGTCCGCCGACTGCTCCGCCTAAAAGTCCGACAATCGTTATAATTAAAATAACGGATAAGCTGAGTTCAACTTCTAAAGTCGTTACAAATTCCAATAAAAATCTCAATGCCAATGTTAAAATAATTCCTAAAATTATCCCGCAGGAACTGATTAAAATTGCTTCTTTTGTTATTATCCAGGCGATTTTGAAATTGTCCATTCCGAGAGATTTCATAATCCCGATCTGCCGTGTTCTTTCCGTAACGGTGGTATACATCGTCAGCAAAATCACCAAAGCACTAATAATCGCCGCAACTCCGATGATGACATTTAGGAAAATTCCCAAAGCGGGAATCGCCGACATATAAAGCTCTTCCAGATCCTTTGTAAAGATGATCTGTGTTTCGGGAAATTTTTGATTAATCACGGCGGCAACGGTTTCGGGATTTACGCCTTTATTTGCCTTGACCAAAATTGCAGTTGCTTTGCCTTCTCCGCCTAATTGTTTCTGCATTGTCGCAAGCGGGATTTTAACTCTCGCTCCGGCGGCGGGTTCGTAAGTTCCGACAATTATAAAATCTCTCTGCCAGATTTTCATTTTATCGCCGACCTTAAGGTTTTTTTGGCTTTGAAAACCCGTATCTACAATTATTTCATCGCCCAAACCGGAAAGTTTGCGACCTTCAATGATTGTTAAACCAACTACCGAAGCATAATCATCAAAATTTATTCCTTCGATCAAACGCTCGCCGGTTTTTGAATCCTGAACTTCAATCGTCTGCTGACCGAACGGAACTGCTTTTTGGACACCTTCGATCTTTTCAAATTCATCCGCCAACGAAACGGGCAGGCGAAAGGATTCCGCACCGCTGATGCCGATAGAACCTGCCGGACGCACGAATATTTCAGCATTTACATTGGATTCACGATTTGCCCTTTCCCGCATCGAACCGTTTGCCAATCCGACCGTAAAAACGATCAGCAAAACACCGAGCGAAATACCTAAAATACTGACGATAGTTCTTGCCGGGCGGTGTAAAAAATTTGAAAATACTAAATTATCCATAAAAGTCAGAAACCGGTTTGTGTAAAATTAAAAACAAGGAAATATTTAAGAAGTTACAAACTTATACCAATCAAGTAAAATTATTCAAGTATTGACGAAGCAGAAGTCGGGGATTTATCTTGATAATTATTCTCGTTAGAATTGTTTGGTCGGTTTATTATTTGATGCAGTTTGATTTTCAGGATCGGGTTTCGTTTGTTTGTCGGCAGGTGAAATCCAACCCGTCTTTTTTAAAAGTTCGATTGCAAAAGTTATCGGAATTGCCATATTGGCGGCGGTATTTTCCGTAAAAACGCCGAAATTTACACCGATCACTTTGCCGGATTGACCGAACAAAGGAGCTCCCGAACCGCCTTCTGCGGTGATCGCATCGTGAACCACACGCTTTTTATCGAGGTCTGTGATCGAACCCTGCGTTGTCAATGGAACGATCTTTCCCGATTGTGCCAGGACTTTTATCAAAGTTTGTCTGGAATTACCGTAAACGCGGTTAAATTCTTTAGCGTCTTTGTCGTCGAGCATTGCCAGAAGCCGGTCAGGACCGTTTGGATAACCCATTGTTACGACGGTTTTACCGACAGCCGTTGATTCGGAAATTTCCGATTCAAGCGGCAATACCGGAATTTTCGGAAGAAAATCTCCGGCATTTAACGAGCCTACCGCTAAATCCTCCGTAAAGCTGACCTTTCGGACCTGCATCGGGAAGGCTTTGGCGGAATTTGGAAAATAAACGACAAGTTTTTTTATTCTGGCACGTCCGCCGGCTTCCTGCATCAGTTGTTTAACCAGATCGTCTTCCGACCAAGGCTGCAAAACGTGGCGATTTGTAACTATAAAACCGCCGCCGACGTGAAAACCCGTGCCGATAAAATCATATTCGACGGGCGTTCCGTTTCCATCCGTCGTCAAACCCTTCGGTTCGGGAACTTCATAAATTCCTTCTTCCATCGGCGGCGGTTGTTCTTCATAAGGATCGGGCGGTTGAATAGCATTCGGATCGGGATAGCGGAGCATCTTTCCGCTTTTTCGGTCAACCAGATCGTAAACTCCGAAAATCAAACAGACTCCGTTGCCGTATTCGATCTTAATATTCGATGCTAATGAAACAATATCTCTGACAATTTTGTTTGATTTATCAAGTTCACCGATCTGATTGTTGGTCGTTTCAATTTGATTTTTTAGTTCACCGATTCTTTTGTTTTGCAGTTCAGCAAGTTGACGATTTATTATGGTTTCCTGATAAAAACCGTAACCCAGATAAAACAAACCGCTGAAAACACCGACGATCAGAACGAGAGTAATTAATTTTGATGTCCAACTGATTTCCCGCAAAAGTTCACGAGAAAATTCCCGCAAAAAAGCCTTGGCATCATCCCGTTTTTCGGTCAGAGCGGCTTCAACGGCGGCTTCTTCGATAAATGGAGCAACGTGAGTTTCGCGGTTGGTCGTAATTAGTGAAGATTCGGATTTTAGCGAAAAGAACGAAAATGAAATATCAGCCGCTTCAGCCGAAATCACATCGCCGTCCTTGACCGCCGCAAATCTGTTAAGCGGAGCATCATTTAATTTCAGATTCAATGATTTTTTAAAATTAATGACCCGATAAATGCCGTTATCGGCTTCCAATTGCAGCCAAAGCCCGCGTTCGGTAAATTTTTTTGAATGAATCTGAAGTTCGCTCGTTTCGTCCGAACCGATACGGATATTCTCCTCACCGAAAAATTCGGTGCGTTTTTCATTTCCGATTGAAACGTGAATTATAATTCCAAGACTCATAAAAAATAAAAACAAAAAAGTATGGAATAATACTTTTAAAGTCGAATTCTATCAAAAAATAGAATTCTAAACTACTTATTTGATAAAATTAACGAAGAAAGTTTTGCTTATTTATTTTGATTTACAAAAATAAACAGTTAAAATAAAAGTTTCGTGTTCAAATCAATTGTTCTAAAAATGATATGGCAGAACCAATGTTTATCGAAGACAAAGAAAGGTTATATAAACTCGCTCCCGTTGCCGAAGCGGATTTAACACACCACGTTTTTGTTTGCGGCGGAAAATCGTGTTCAAAGGTCGGAGCATCGGAAGTAAAAGAAGCATTTGTCAGAGAATTGGAAGCGAGAAATTTGCGTTACGGCAAAGAATCGAAAGGTCGAAATCCCGAAGGGACAATTCTTTTGACCGATTGCGGTTCGGTTGGATTTTGTTCAATCGGGACGGCGGTTTTAGTTTATCCCGAAAACGTCTGGTATGCACAAGTTCGTGCCGAAGATGCGGTTGAAATCATTGAAAAACATCTGATCGGCGGGGAAGTTGTCGAAAGATTGGCTTTGATAAATAAAAAAGATTGACCGATATTATGATTTCAGTTTAGCCTCCCGAAATTTTCGGCTATTGGAAAAAAGTTTTGATTTTTCATCCCTGCTTTGGCGAAGTTCTTTTTGTTTTGCTTCCGGCAATATAACAATTTCCCGGCATTCCGAACCACAACATCCGTCGAAGTCTTTAAAACAATTTTCGCATTGAATAAAAAGCAAATGACAGCCGAGATTTTCGCAATTTCTGTGAGTGTCGCAAGGTTTGCCGCATTGATGGCAATTGCTTAAAACATCTTCCGTGATCCTTTCGCCCATTCTCGCATCGAACACGAAATTTTTGCCTTTGAATTTGTTTTCAAGGTTATTTTCTTTGACTTTGCGGACGTATTCAAT
>JBGTKR010000296.1:0-7171 GCA_041744535.1 Pyrinomonadaceae bacterium | reverse complement strand
ATGAAACGTGCGAAAACGGTCAATCCGGTGATTTTGCTGGACGAAGTTGACAAACTCGGCAAGGATTTTCGGGGCGATCCGGCTTCTGCACTTTTGGAAGTTCTTGACCCCGAACAAAATCACACATTCCGCGACCATTATCTGGATGTGGATTATGACCTTTCAAATGTTTTCTTTATTGCGACGGCAAACGTCCTGCATACAATTCCGCCCGCGTTGCAGGATCGTCTGGAAATTTTAAATTTATCGGGTTATACGGAACGCGAGAAAATGGAAATCGCCAAACGCCATCTGGTTTTGAAGCAATCGGAAGGTAACGGTTTAAGTCTGGAAAAAGTCGAATTTACCGACGACGGGATCGTTGAAATAATCCGGCATTACACACGCGAAGCCGGTGTCAGAAGTTTGGAAAGACAGATCGGTTCGTGTTTCAGAAAAGTCGCCCGCAAATTTATCGTTTCCGATAAAAGCGACAAGTTCAAAGAAATTATTGATGCTGAAAAAGTCCGCGAACTGCTCGGCACGATCAAATTCCGCAAACAGGATATTGCCCGCAAGAGCGAGATCGGTCTGGTCAACGGCTTGGCGTGGACGGAAGTCGGCGGCGACGTTTTGCAGATCGAAGCGACAATTGTCAGAGGACGCGGAAACGTCCAATTGACCGGAAAACTGGGCGAAGTGATGCAGGAATCGGCACGTGCGGCATTAACCTGCGTGCAGACCCGTGCTAAAAAACTCGGCATTGATGAACGCGATTTTCGCCGAAAAGACCTTCACGTTCACGTTCCCGAAGGAGCGATTCCAAAGGACGGACCTTCCGCCGGAATTACGATGGCGGTTGCAATGGTTTCGGCTCTGACCAAAACTCCGGCTCGCCACAACGTAGCAATGACGGGCGAAATAACTCTGCGGGGAAAAGTTCTGCCGATTGGCGGATTAAAGGAAAAACTCCTTGCGGCACATCGTTTCGGGTTGAAAAATATAATTATTTCCAAGGAAAATGAGAAGGATTTAGTGGATGTTCCCGAAGAAGTTCTGGAAGATTTGACGATTCATTGTGTTGATATGATTGACGAGGTTTTAAAAATCGCTCTGGAAGATGAAGCGATTAACGAGATCGAAGTTGATACACCGACAGTTTACACCGAAGGCACAAAATCAAACGATATTTCGGCGACGATCGAGTAATTAACAAAATCAGATGAAAATAACCTCGGCAGAATTTATCAAAAGTGCCTTTGAAGAAAGTCATTGGGTTGAAGACAACAAACCGGAAATTTCTTTTCTGGGGCGTTCAAATGTCGGTAAATCAAGTCTTTTAAATACTTTGCTCAACCGTAAAAAACTTGCTAAAACCTCGAACACGCCGGGCAGGACGCAAAGTATAAACTTTTTTTTAATAAACGAAGCGTTTTATTTTGTTGATCTGCCGGGCTACGGTTTCGCCAAAGTTCCGAAACAGATAAGGGCGGATTGGGAAAAAATGGCGGAGGATTATCTTACCAAACGCGAGCAGCTAGTGTTATCAATACAATTGGTGGATGCCCGCCATAAGCCCACGGAATTAGATCGGCAGCTTTATGAATGGCTCACTTTCCACCGGAAAAATAACATAGTTATTGCAACCAAGGCTGATAAACTTTCAAACAATAAACTTTTGAACAGCATAAAAGCTATCGAAAAAATTATGCCGGAAAGCAAGGTTTTAGCCTATTCATCCGAAACGGGCAGAGGAAAAGATGAGGTCTGGCGGGAGATCGAAAATGCTTTAAATTAAAAAAAAACATTTTTTAGTTGCTTTATTCGGCTTAATATAGTAATAATTGAACATCCCAAAAAAACTCAAGGGTCTTGCGAAAGATTGAGAGCGTGCCGCGGGGCAGGCTTCCTAAACAACTTTCCAATCAATTTCTTTCTGGAATTAGTAAGTTATAAGCATTTTACTTTAGCTTTATTTGTTCCTTGTTCAGCAAACAATTTAACAAATCACACAAAAATTTAATTCTAAATGAAATTTCACCCTTGAAAATATCAAACGGTAGAAAAAACAATGGCAACCAAAACAACAAGAGGTAAGAAAACCGACACCAAAAAAGCTGAAAATAACGGCTTTGAGGAAAACGAACAGGTAGAGGACGTGAAGGAAGCTTCACTTAAAGACAAAAAAGGCAAAAAGTCCAAACCCGACTTTAAGCAGAACGAAGATTCGCTCGACCTGGCGGAATTAAAGGAAATGTCAATTTCCGAACTGGCAAAAGTCGCCAAGGATTTGGAGATCGAAGGTGCTTCCGGGATGCGTAAACAGGAACTTATTTTCAAGGTTCTGGCAAAACAAACCGAACAAAGCGGCTTGATATTTTCGCAAGGTGTATTGGAAACTCTGCCTGACGGTTTCGGATTTCTGCGGGCTCCCGAATACAATTATCTGCCGGGTCCCGATGATATTTATGTTTCTCCTTCACAAATCCGAAAATTCGATCTGCGGACGGGCGACACGATCTCCGGTCAAATTCGTCCGCCGAAGGAAGGCGAGCGTTATTTTGCACTAATAAAAGTCGAAGCGATCAACTTTGAAGCACCGGAAGCCTCCCGCGAAAAAATCTTTTTCGACAATTTAACACCGCTTTATCCCGATGAACAATTACGGATGGAAACGGAAGACCCGGAAAAAATTTCGGCACGCGTAATTGATCTGGTAACACCCATCGGCAAGGGACAGCGTGCGTTGATCGTCGCTCCGCCGCGGACGGGTAAAACGATGCTCCTTCAGACGATTGCAAATTCGATCACGCAAAATCACCCGGAAGTTACATTGATCGTTCTCTTGATTGATGAACGTCCCGAAGAAGTTACCGATATGCAGCGTTCGGTTGAGGGCGAGGTGATCTCCTCGACATTTGACGAACCGCCGACACGCCACGTGCAGGTTTCGGATATGGTTATCGAAAAAGCAAAACGTCTGGTCGAACATAAAAAGGATGTTGTAATTTTGCTCGATTCGATCACAAGACTTGCGAGAGCTCACAATGCCGTCGTTCCGCCTTCAGGCAAAATTCTGTCGGGTGGTATTGATTCAAACGCTCTGCAGCGTCCGAAAAGGTTTTTCGGTGCGGCAAGAAATATCGAAGAAGGCGGAAGTCTGACGATTATTGCAACCGCCTTGATTGATACGGGTTCGCGGATGGATGATGTTATTTTCGAGGAGTTCAAAGGAACGGGTAACTCCGAAATTCACTTGGATCGCAAACTTTCCGATAAACGTCTGTTTCCCGCAATTGACCTGCAAAGAAGCGGAACGCGAAAAGAAGAACTGCTCCTCAGCAAAGACGATCTGGCGAGAATTTGGGTTATGCGTCGCGTTCTCAATCCGCTTTCATCGGTTGAGCAAATGGAAGTCGTGTTGGAACGGCTCGGACAGGCAAAAACAAACGCAGACTTTTTAGCATCAATGCAGAGTTAATTTAACTAAATTTTTTTTTGGTGAATAGTAAAAACGATTTTTATAAAGTTGGCTTTTACTATTCACCATTTTCTATTTACAATTCACAAAGTATGCGTGTCGCAATTTTATCAGCCGAAGCTGTTCCATATTCAAAAACAGGCGGTTTAGCCGATGTTGCCGGAGCTTTGCCAAAGGCTTTACGGCAAAACGGCGTTGATTCTTTTTTAATCACGCCGTGTTATCTGCAAACCAAAGGTGAACATCTTTGGCAGATGGCGGTTGATGATCTTTGGATAGAATGGCGTGGAAAACCTTTTCGTGCCAAGGCTTTTTATTCGGAAGCAAACGGTTCGCCGACGTTTTTGATTGACGCACCCGAATTTTTTCATCGAGATTCGATCTACGGCTACACGGAAGATTACGAGCGTTTTGCGTTTTTCTGCCACGCGGCATTGGCATTAATAAAACGCATCGGTTCGCCGCCCGACATTGTTCATTTGAATGATTGGCACACCGGATTTGCGGCGGTTGAAATTGCTCATTTGCGGTATTGGGATTCTTACTGGCGAAATACGCGGACGGTTTTTTCAATTCACAACTTGGCATATCAAGGCGGTTTCGGCTCAAATGAGCTTTGGGAACTCGGTTTCGGCAGCGAATTCGAGCAAAATCATTTTGCCTTTAACGGCTATGCTTCCGCACTAAAAGCAGGTTTGAGTGCCAGCGATATGCTTTCAACGGTTTCGGCAAAATACGGCAGAGAAATTCAGCAGTCCGAAAATGGCTACGGACTCGATTGGCTTTTGCGGATGCGGAGTAATAAATTGGTCGGAATTACAAACGGCGTAGATTACGAAGTCTGGAATCCCGCAACGGACGAGAACTTAAAATCACATTACAATTATCAAAACTTGGACGGCAAATTAGATTGTAAACGTGATTTACTCGAACAATTTATGCTGCCGGTAAATTTAGACCGTCCCGTTTTTTCCATCGTTAGCCGCTTAACTTCGCAAAAAGGAATCGAACTGATTCAGCAGGTCGCGGGTGAAATAATCAATGCCGGAGCATACTTTATTGCACTCGGTTCGGGCGATAAATCTTATGAAAACTTCTTTCAGCAATTGAGAAATTACGCACCGCAGCAAGTCGGGGTTTATGCGGGTTATAATGAAGATTTAGCCCACCGAATCGAAGCGGGGGCTGATATTTTTCTGATGCCTTCGCGTTTTGAGCCGTGCGGGTTAAATCAGATGTATTCTCTACGTTACGGAACTGTGCCGATTGTCCGGGCAGTCGGCGGACTTGATGATACGATTGAGAATTTTGATCGTGTTCGCGGCACGGGAAACGGTTTCAAATTCAACGAGTTCAGCGGGGATAAATTCCTTGAAAAAATCTACGAAGCGATTTTTACTTATGCTGAACCGGACGCTTGGCGGCGGCTTCAATACAACGGAATGACCGAAGATAATTCGTGGGAAAATGCTGCGAGAAAATATGTTTCGCTCTATCAAAGGACACTTGCAAGCTAAAAAATGTTTTCAAAGACGGTTGATGAAAATTTAGAATTGCGGCTTGTTTCAGAACGCTATGCGGAGGAATTAAATTCATTAATTCATAATAATTTAGAGCATATAAGCCAATGGATGCCTTGGGCGACGGAAAATTATTCGGTTGATTCCGCCAAAGAATTTATAAAAGCCGGTAAACAGAGATTTGTAGAAACTGAAATGCCTGATTTATTTATTCTTGAAAATAAAGAACTCATCGGCATAGTAGGATTTAACAGACCTGATTTGGTGCATAAGTCGGTTGAGATCGGTTATTGGCTAGCTAAAAATAAGACCGGAAAAGGAATTATTACCAAATGTTGTAAAATTCTAATTGATTATGCCTTTAACGAACTTGATTTCAATCGAATTTGCATTAGATGTGCAGTCGAAAACAAAAAAAGTCAGGCGATTCCCGAAAGACTCGGTTTTACAAAAGAAGGCATAGCACGACAAGATGAAAAACTGCACGACAGATTCGTAGATTTAATAGTTTATTCAATGCTAAAAGAGGAATGGGAATGAAGTGGTAAACGGTGAGTGGTGAGTGGTAAGTTAAGAAAACGCCACTCACCACTTACCGTTTACCACTTACCACTTACATATGATTATTGTAATAATTGGCTCGCAATGGGGCGACGAAGGAAAGGGAAAAGTTGTTGATTTATTGGCGGACAGGTTCGATATTGTTTCGCGTTATCAGGGCGGACACAATGCCGGACATTCGGTTTATGTCGGCGATAAAGCGTTTGTTTTGAGGCTTTTGCCGTCGGGGATTATTCACGAAGGAAAAATCTGTGTGCTTGGGAACGGAATGGTCATTGATCCGAAAGCGTTTTTTGAAGAAGTTGACCAGATGATCGAAAAGGGAATTTCAATCACACCGGAAAGATTAAAAGTTTCCAGCCGGGCTCATCTGATTATGCCGTATCATCGGGCGTTGGATCATACATCGGAAGAACGGCTCGGCAACGAAAAAATCGGCACGACGCTTCGCGGAATCGGTCCCGCTTATGAAGACAAAGCGGGAAGACGCGGAATCCGTGTCGCCGACGCACTCGTGCCGGAAGTTTTAAAATCACGCATCGAAAGAAACTTAGCCGAAGCAAACCGCGTCATTGCCGTTTTCGGCAGAGAACCGCTTCGCTCCGATGAAATCTACGAAGAAATTTCCGCATTGGCTGAACGTCTGCGACCTTTCGTCTGCGAAACTTCGCATTTTCTATCAGAAGCAGAAAGAGCAAATAAAAAGATTTTATTAGAAGGAGCTCAGGCGACATTATTGGACGTTGACCACGGAACTTATCCGTTTGTAACGTCTTCAAATCCGACGGCGGGCGGTGCGGCAGTCGGGGCGGGAATTCCGCCGCATCATATTTCGGGAGTTTTGGGAATTGTCCGAACTTATATGACACGAGTCGGCGAAGGACCTTTTCCTTCGGAAATGCTTGATGATGAGGAAGATGTGGCAAATTTAATTCGCACACGCGGAAATGAATTCGGCTCGGTTACAAAACGCCCGCGACGCTGCGGCTGGTTCGATTCGGTGGCGACAAGATACGCCGCACGTCTGAACGGATTCGATTCCGTTGCCTTAACAAAAATTGATGTTCTCGACGCTTTAGATAAAATAAAAGTTTGCGTCGGTTATGAAATTGACGGCGAAAGAGTTGATACATTTCCCGCCGTTTCACAGGATTTACGGCAGATCAAACCGATCTATGAAACGCTCGAAGGCTGGAAATCCGAAACTTTGGGAATTACAAAACCCGAAGATTTACCGACCAAAGCCAGAGAATATGTAGATTTTCTCTCCGAATCCATCGGCGTAGAAATCGGTTTGATCTCGACCGGACCGGAACGCGATCAGACAATTATTCTAGAAGATTCGGTAATGGAAAGTTGGTTTGAATAAACATTTTTTCCAACTTGATTTTATCCAACCGAAATAATAAAATCTAAAATTTCGTTGGAACAAATTCCGACAGAGATTTTTCACAATGTGGTCCGATAGCTCAGTCGGTAGAGCAAATGGCTTTTAACCATTGGGTCGAAGGTTCGAGTCCTTCTCGGATCACCATTATTTATAAGGAAAAGACGCATTTTTACAGTGCGTCTTTTCCTTTAGTGTCAATTATTTACTTTTTAACAAGCGGCTCGTTGATAACATCTTCAA
>JBGTKR010000295.1:0-2542 GCA_041744535.1 Pyrinomonadaceae bacterium | reverse complement strand
AACAGGCGAAGCGGAAAATGCCGTCAATCCGATTGAAATAAAAAAGAACGGAAGACCGCAAACAAGTCTGTTCAGATTGGGATGTGAAATAATCCAAGAGGTATTATTTGAACTAAAGAGATATTCGGAAGTAAATATCTTCTCAATTCTAAGATGCTGACAACAAATGGCTTATGCCGTTTTGTCCCGTGCAGAGTGTCTAGACAGCAAACAGACTTTTTTAAGGTGGTATTCTGATGTCTAAAAATCTCTGATTTTTTTCTCCTTTTCTCTTTAGTTTCTTTTCGATCCATTCCGGTAAACTTCCGCCGGAGTTTGATATTTGAGCGATTGATGCGGGCGTTCATTGTTGTAAAATGAAAGGTATTTTCGCAGACTCTCTTCGGCTTCCCAAACGTCCCGGTAATCCTTCAAATATACTTCTTCATATTTCACACTTCGCCACAATCTTTCGACCATAATATTATCAAAACATCTGCCCCGTCCGTCCATACTTATCGCTATCCCGTTCTCTTGCAATACGTTGAGCCATTCCACCGATGTAAACTGACTCCCTTGATCGGAGTTGAAAATCTCCGGCTTCGATTCCCGCTCCAACGCCCGTTTCAAGCAATTGACATAAGCCGTCGTTTCCAATGTATTGGAAACCTCGATCTCAATCACGAATCTCGAATGCCAATCCATTATCGCCAACAAACAGATAAATCCATCCTTCATTCTGATATAGGTGATGTCCGTCGCCCACACCTGATTCGGGTGGGCTATCTCCAATTCTCTCAATAAATACGGAAACTTCAGATGCTCTTTGCACGGCTTCGATAAATTCGGAGCGGGATAGATCGCCGCCAGTCCTAACTTTCTCATCAAACGCCGAACCCGCTTGTGATTGACACCAAAACCAAGTCTTTGCAAATAACAGGTCATCTTCCGATAACCGTAAAACGGATGCCGCGTATATTCCTCATCGATCAATCTCAGCAACTTTATATTTTCATCTTTTTCAGGCTTTGGTTGATAGTAAAGCGTCGAACGATTCAAGCCTAACAACTCGCATTGCCGTTTAATTGAAATCGCTTGATGCCCCGATTCGATCAGGCTTTTTCTCTGTTCAAGAGAGTCGGGCAGATTTTTTTTTAACCCACTCGAGTTCAACCTTCAGTTTCCCGCGTCGCGTGATACAATCGATCGGTCAATTCCTCATTTTCAACCCTACTCGATTTATTCGGATTCTCAAATATCTGCGGCAGAGATTCAAGAAATTGCTTCTTCCATATTGAAACCTGATTCGGGTGAACCTCGAACTCCTTGGCGATCTGATTGATCGTCAATCTCCCTTTAACCGCTTCCAAAGCAACTTTCGCCTTGAACTCCGATTTGTAAACCTTCCTTTTTTTAGTGGTTCTCATAATGTTAATTTTATCGGATATTTTAACATCATTTTCCACCTTAACTACCTGTCCAGTTTTTGGGGTTCATTATAATAAGCGTATAATATGATGATCTGCAAAGTGCTTAGATCAAAGCGATTCGACACCAGCCGAAAATAACTTCCCGCCACTTCAAACGTAATCAAACGAAGCCTGTTTTGCTTCTCGTCATTGGTGAAGATGACTATTTCATCCGTTACCCGTCTGAAACAAATCGGTATCCGGCAAGTTTCAATCGTCAAAGTTTCTACCACTTTATACAGCAGATTGTCCTTCCCGCACATTACGAAGAAAGCCTTCGCCTGCAACACTTTATCTGCTATCGCATAGCTGAAATAGCCGCGGTCGGCAATATATGTGATGCCCGCTTCCAAGACGCTTTCCAAAAACTTTCGCTCGCTCGAATTGCCCGTCCCGATCCAAAACTCGGTCGGGATCATCCGATTCAATTCAAAACTCAGATGCAATTTGAACGCATTTTTCGTCTTTCGATAACTCGTCCAACTCATCTGGATCAGCGTCGGAAACAGACTTCCGTCAATCACCCGGCACATCCCGATCTCGTCTAAACACTTGACCCGACACAAATTACTGTGTTCCAGAAGACTTTCAAACAGTTGCTTAAAATGCCGACTTTCAAAGCGTGAAAATCCGTCTTTGAGCGTCGAAAACGGCGTGAACCCAAGCCCCAACGCCCGACACATCGGATTAGTTTGTAATTCCAACGCCAAATTTCTCAAAGAACTAACTTGATAAAGATAACCAAAAACCAATTTCTGAACAAAATCTGTAAAAAACAGTTTTTGAGAATTAGATTCTTGGTCTATAATTCCTGACATAGAAGCAAGTATTGCCTCTATCGGTTGCAAAAGTGTGGTAAAGATTGTTTTGTTCACACTTTAATATATCTTTTTCCATCCTTTTGCTCCCGTCATATTACAACGCAATTCTTAGACCGCTCAGTAATGATTTCACCTACAAAATTTGCTTTATTTCAATTAAACTTCTAAAAATAAATTATCTATGCTTTAAAAAAATCTTTGACGGCAATTTTTATTTCGGGAAACTCAATCAAGTTAAATTTATCGCCGATTTTGTAGGTTTGTTTTGATTGA
>JBGTKR010000294.1:0-5759 GCA_041744535.1 Pyrinomonadaceae bacterium | reverse complement strand
TCTCCTACTAAAAATTTCTTATTAATTGACACGCACAACGGCTTGTAAAAGTTTCAAACCTTATTGTGATAAGACGTTCTATTATAACCAAAGGTTTGAGTGTTTTTGTAAAGATTTGTAAATGTTCCGACAAGAAAGGTAAGGGCTGAAATGGCTTAGATAAACAGTTGACAGAAAGTTACAGAGTTTCAGAAAGTGGTAGAGTTAATAAACCTTTACTTTTCCCAATTAATATTAGAGCGGGCGGTTAAAACAAGTCCCAAGCTGCCGGTAAATAAAATAAATACGGCAAGCGTCCAGAGATATGGAATGGAAAGCAGAAGAGTCCAGATAAATGCTCCGGTAAATAAGGAGATCGTTTCGGAGTATTTCCTGTCCGGTAAGAAATTTTTCAGAATCCAATTTCCGACGGATACCTGCAGAGCGACGCGACCGAAAACGTAAGCCAGCATTATCAGGACAAAAGCCATCAAGCCGACGATTGCACTAATAAAACCGGGCAGAAAACCTAAACTTACGATCACTCCGATAGTTGTCGCAATAAAAGCCAACGATCCGATTGCGAAAACCTTTAGAGTTGAAAGACGAAAACGGGCGACGGAACGGCTGACAGCATTCGGCGTGATCGTGGTTAATCCCAACGCTACCAGAAACCAAAATAAAAGCGATAAAACTCGCTGAATGAGAAAATTCAACGAAAAATCCGGGGCAAAAATCTGTGACGGATTTTGAGTCATATTACGGAGTTCTTCTTCATATCCCGCATACATAACCGTTTCTCTTCCTTTGTTTCGCAGAGGATTATTTGCTTCGGGCTGATATTTTCCGCCTAAAATTATTACATCGCCGCCGATAAATGCGTTTTCTTTTTGAATGACCGAACCGC
This sequence comes from Pyrinomonadaceae bacterium, assembly GCA_041744535.1. GTDB lineage: Bacteria > Acidobacteriota > Blastocatellia > Pyrinomonadales > Pyrinomonadaceae > Aridibacter. The sequence continues at coordinate 4,873 of JBGTKR010000294.1, read as the reverse complement.
CGACTGTTGCTACATCGCCGTCAACTTTTCCTTTGATTATGACGTTTCCGCCGAATGATAAAACTCCTTTGGCACGCTTTTCGACAATGACGGTTTTGCCGAAAGCAAAAACTTCCGTTTCGGGAGCGTCATTGATAATCAGAGTGTTTTCGTCGGGTTGAGAAATATTGGTTTGAGCAAAAATCGAAACGGCTAAAACGAAAATGATGAGAAAAACAGCAAAAATGTGTCGCCCGAAGGCAAACTGCGGAAAATTTATTTCTTGTCTGAATACATCCGTCAAAACCGTCTTATTTATGAGCGTTCAAAACGCAGAATCATTTTTGAGAGTATCAGTGCGGTCATTGCAAAAACCGCTAAAATTAATATTAAGGTAAAAGCCGAACTGTAAACAAAATGCTGACTGAGCGACCGCAGAATAACGGTAAAAACAATCGCAATATCAAGAACGATATGCCATATAAAACTGCCGACCGTCAAAAATTGGTGAGTAAATTTATCAACCGCAAACCAGACCGTTTGAATTTCGGTGCTTGAACCGACCACGACCAACAGGATCAAAACTGCGGAAATAAAAAAAGCCGATGAACGCTCCTTCGGATGCCGCAGTCCGCAAACATTACTTTCGGCTTTTGCCGTAACTATTTTTGTAAAATTTGCCGGAATTTTTATGTCTTTGGCTTTGTCTTCCAGCAGAATTTCCAAAGTCGTCGAAACTTTTTTCTGAGCATTTAATTCTTTCGTGCAGATTTTACAGTTTGAAAAATGCAGATCCAAATTTATTTCGTCCGCCGCCGAAAGTTCACCATCAATATATGCGACGATCTCCTCACGCGGACAATTTGTGTTTTTATTTTTTTCGGACTGCAAATTCATAAATCAATAACTGATGTTACGCAATTTAGTATAAAGACAAAACTTCTTGAAATTTTGTTTCTCCGAATTAGTTTTTAGTTAGTAGTTTATAGTTTCGGAAATCTTCATTAAACTATAAACTAAAAACTAATTCGGAATAAACCAACTAAAATGAAATAAATAATATATCTGCGGAAATCCGGCTTATCCGTGTGCATCCCAAGTTCTATTCTTAATAAAATTTCTCAATCTCAAAGTTTTCAAGCAGCTTATTAAAATTCCGTGATGCCTCTTTCAACAAATATTTCACGCATCATTTCTCTGGCACGAAACAATCTGTTTTTCACCGTTCCGAGCGGCAGATTCGTAATTTCGGCAATCTCGCTGTAACTCATATCCTGCGAATGCCTGAGAACAATTAATTCCCTGTAAACCGCCGGTAAGCACTTTATAACCGCTTCGATCTCTACACGCCATTCTTTTTGTTCCTGATCTTGTTCAGGTGTCGGACGCGGACTTTCAAGCTGTAGTTCATACGTGCCGTCTTGATTTTCGGTTTCAAGACTTTGCAGTTTTTTTGAATTTCGGCGGATATGGTCAATCGCCGCATTATGTGCGATCCGATAAAGCCACGTCGAGAATTTATACTCCGAACTGTAACGCTCCAGAGATTTATAAACCTTGATAAAAACTTCCTGCGTAACGTCCAGCGAAGCGTCATAATCGTTCAGCATTCGATAAACATAGCTGACGATCGGTCTTTGATAACGGCTGACAAGTTCTTCAAAACCATCCTCACCGCCCGAAATTGATTTTGTGATCAATTCGGCATCGCTTAAATCTTGTATATTATTTAGTGCAATTGCGTTTGTCTTCATTATGCAAAGGATTTACGGTTTTTGAAACTAAGAAGTTTCAAAATAGTGGTAAGTGGTGAGTGGTAAGTTTTGGATTCTTCACTTACCACTCACCACTCACCACTATTTAAAGCCTAGTGTTGCGATTCCGGCGGGGGCGGCGACCTCGTCGAAGGTCAGGCTGCTTGCGGGAATGCTTAAGCCGACATCTTCAGAATGCAAAGTATCCAGCGGTTCGCCGAGTGCTTCGGCGGTTATTTCCCGAAGTCTTTCAGGAATAAAATCTCTGCCGATAGCGAGGAATTTGCTCAATGAATTTTCCTCATTATCTCCGATATAACGATCTTGATAATAAACCAGCAGACGATAAATTTCATCATCCCTCTCGTTTTTACTGCAAGTTACAGAACGGACGACGGCAGGTTCAGCACCGCGAAGGAGCATTGCTGTAAACCCGTCATTCTGCGAACTTATAAGAAGTGCATCCGCTTGTGTATTCGGGTCGGCGATCCACCGTGATTCGCTGACGGCACGCGGCAAAATTAACCCTGCCTGCCAACCGAGTCTTTCAAAAATAGTTTCGTATTCATCAATCACGCTTAATTTTACAGCCGTGGCAAAATATCTGGCTCTGCCGTCTGCATCGGGACTGATTTTTTCGCGGGAAATACGCAGTTCGCCCGAAGGCACGCCAAAACTCGTTTCAGCCTTCCAATCCAGAACATCTTCCAGTTCAATTTTTGAAGCCGGTTGGTTTTCAAGCGTCAAGATCGCCGTGCGGGCGACATTTGAAGGCAGCGAAACCGACCAGCGTTTGTTTTTTCTGAGTTCGGCGTTGGTTATCGCTTCTTCGAGAAAAACGATCATTTCATCACTATTCGAGATATTTTTCTCGATAAAATTCGGCTCGACCAAATGATCGGGCAGTTCAACCGTGGCGGCTTGTTTGATGCCGAATTTTCCTTTGCCTTCTTTTTGCAGAGCTAAGGCAATGACGAAATCCTGTTCGATGCCGAGTGCGGCACGCGGGTATTTTGGTTGGGTTAAAGTTTTGAACATTTTTATATTAAATTCGGTCTTTGGTCTTCGGCTTTTGGTCTTGATTAATTTTTAAAATGATAATATTGAATTTTCTACCCAAACAAAAAAAATAAACCGGCAAAAACCAAAGACCGAAGACCAAAGACCAAAGACCAAAGACCCTAAAGTTAATAATCGCTGTAAGATTTACCGCTGCTGTCCTCTCCGTCGGCTAAACTTTTGACATTTACCAAACCCTGTCCGCCGTCAATCGAGTTCGGGTCTTCGCCGGTAACTTCCCGCCATTCTCTTTGTTCCGTGATCGGGTCTTTCGGAATTTCACGCAAATATTTTGCTTCAATCAGATCATTAAGCGATTGCGGAAGTTTTGCCTTATCGGCGGAATACTGGTCAATCGAGCGACGCATCTGCCAAAGATTTTCGCTCAAAACGGTTTCGCGGGCGTGCTGAACACTTGTCCGATAGGTCGGCAAAGCAACCGAAAGCAAAATAATTATGATAAACATCGCAATCAGAAGTTCAAGCAGGGAAAAACCCATTTCGATTTTGGATTTTGGATTTTGGATTTTGGATTTTACTTTTATCCTAATTGCTTTCTTTTTACTAAACATTTTCTTTCCTTCAAACAGTATATGATTAATCTCGTAATTTAATTTTCCATTATCCGTTATCCATTTTGCATTATTACCAATCGCTGTATTTTTCACCGTTCAAGGCTTCGCCGTCGGAATTTGAGCGAATGTCGAAAACATTTATCTGATCCCAACTTCCCGAATCTTCGCCTTGAAAAGAAGAACGAAGCCGCCAATCTGATTTTCCGGTAAAGGGATCAATCGGCATTTCCCGTAAGTAAACTTTTGTTTTTGATTCCGTATCATTCAAATCGGTGGCATTTCGCGTGTCGCCGCCTAAACCCGCTCCGCCTATTGCCGATGCCGGAAGTCCACGCGGTTTTACCTTTACGCCTTCAACCAAACTATCCAAAGACGGCGGATAACGGTCTAAATTATCAACGGTAAAAATAGTGCAGTCATCAATCACGACACGGCTTCGCGGATCGGCGGGAACATTTTGCTGTTGAGTTGGATTTGCCGGATTTGTCGCACCGCCGCTTATTCCGCCACCCGCCCCTTGCGGACAAGAGCCGAGCGTGTCGCGTTTAAATTCGTCAATCGCGTTTCGCACATCCCGCAAAGTTTGCCGCAGACGTAGTTCCTTCTGGCGTTTGACCCCGTTCTGCACAAGCGGAATAGTTCCCATCACGAGAATTGAAAGCACCGTCAGAGTGATTATCAATTCAAGCAGAGTGTAGCCTTTCTCGAATTTTGAACCTTGAATTTTGAATTTTGAATACATCTTAAAAATTCAAAACGAAATTATCTCCGTTTGCCGTCAGCATATTCAGAAATTCCGCATCAAACTCGATTGCCGGAGTTCCGTCCGCCAGTGCTTCAAACTCAATATAAGCCATAATTCCCGAACTATTTTCGGAAACATCCTTCGGCGAAGAAAGATTGACATACATTTTACCATTTTGATTCAAGAAGGGTTTTGCATCGGTTTGTGCCAGATTTGCACCGAACACATCACCGTAACTGATCCCGCGAATAGCAACCTTGCCTTCATCAAATTTCAATCCTAAAGCAACCGAACGAAAGGCTTTCGCACTTCTGACCATTATTGCAACCTTGGTTTTTTCGCCCGCTTTCATTGCTCTGAATTTAGGCAAGAACTGCAAAATTGCGGTTGGTGCATTTGCTTCCGTTGTTTCAATAGTTTTTGATGCGTCGTCTGTTTTTAAAGATGTTTCCTTCAAATTCAAAGTTTTTACACCCGAATTGATCGGACGTAAAGCCGTTGAAACCGGCGAGCTGTCGCTGTATCCGACCGGCGTTTTTGCTTCTCCGGTTATGGCAACAGCAGATTTATTTTCTATTACATTCGTTTTTTTAATTGTGTTTTCCGATGTAATTTCCGAATCGCTCGATTTTACATAGGTCGGAGATTGCGGTTTCTGATCGGGCAACTGAACCGTCGGATTTTTCGGTAATTTACGGGCAAGTGCCAGTTGTTCATTAACTTCTTCCCGGATAAGAAGTGCTTCCAGAGAACTGCTTGTC
>JBGTKR010000293.1:0-13313 GCA_041744535.1 Pyrinomonadaceae bacterium | reverse complement strand
GAATATCTGTCGCTTGAACCTTTTTTCATCGCACCGATCGAACCCATTCCGCGATAGGATTTGAAAGAACGTCCCTGATACAAAATAACTTCGCCGGGAGCTTCTTCCGTTCCGGCAAAAAGCGAACCGATCATAACCGAGTCCGCACCGGCGGCTATCGCTTTTGAAATATCACCCGAAAATTTTACGCCGCCGTCGGCAATTATCGGCACACCGCTTCCTTTTGCCGCTTTGACACATTCTAAGATTGCCGTGATTTGCGGAACTCCCGCCCCTGTTACAATTCTCGTGGTGCAGATCGAACCGGGTCCAATTCCAGTCTTAACTGCATCTATATCAACACTTAACAGTTTTTTTGCGGCTTCGGCGGTAGCGACGTTTCCGGCGACGAGTTCGATTTCGGGGAATTTTGATTTAACTTTTTTGACGGCTTCGATGACACGAGAAGAATGTCCGTGAGCGGTGTCTATGACGATGGCATCCACTCTTGACTTGACCAATGCTTCGGCACGTTCGAGAAAATCGCCCGTTGCACCGATTGCCGCTGCACAGCGAAGCCGTCCGAGATCGTCCTTTGCCGCATTGGGATATTTGATGGCTTTTTGGATGTCTTTAACGGTTATCAAACCTTTGAGCAAACCTTCATCGTCAACGACAAGAAGTTTTTCGATTTTGTGTTTTTGAAGTTTTACTTTTGCTTCGTCAAGAGTCGTGCCGATTGGAACGGTAATAAGCGGCTGTGGAGTCATTACATCGGAAACGGGAATGTCGGTGCGTGTTTCAAAACGCAGATCGCGGTTGGTGATGATTCCGACGAGCAAATTATTTTCGTCCACGACCGGAACGCCGCTGATCTTAAAGCGGTTCATAATCTCCAAAGCATCCGAAACAAGCGAACCGTCGCTGATCGTTACCGGATCAACGATCATTCCCGATTCGCTTCGTATTACCTTGTCAACTTCTTCGGCTTGTTCTTCGATTGAAAGGTTTTTATGAATCACGCCGATTCCGCCTTGCTGGGCAAGTGCGATGGCTAAATTTGCTTCCGTAACCGTATCCATCGCCGAAGAACAAAGCGGAATATTCAAATCTATATTTCGGGAAAATTTTGTTCTTGTATCCGTTTCGCTCGGCACGATCTCGGAATATGCCGGAATCAGCAAAACATCGTCAAAGGTCAAGCCTTCTTTTATATCTTCGATTTTCATAACTTCAAGTATTAAAAAAGCCCGCACTTGTTTTGCGGGCGTTATTTCGCTCAATTAATTGTTTTCTTTCTTAGCTTTATTAAAAGCCTCATATTTTTATTTCCATTACGGAACATTTGCCCCCGTATTCGTATTTTCACCGGAGGGCGTATCAAAATTTATTTCACCGCTTTGCAGGATAGTTTTTATATTGTTTTTGTTTATTTCAAAATCAATGATATTGGCACTTGAAACTTTTGGCTGTTGCGGCAGTTTTATTTCCTTTCCGTTTAAGATCAGTTTGAGAAATTTCGCTCTGGTTTTTGCGTATCTGAGGCTGAACGAATTATCGGCTTGGAAATCAAGTGAAGTATCGGGTTTAAGCAAAGAACTGGATGACCTTCCATCAACCTTTGCCGTAACCGAAACTTCATCGTTGACTGCTTTAAGCTCGACCTTTATTTCATCGGTTGAAGGTAAGTCCGCGTCCGCCTGATTCGCATTTACATTTAAATTGACATTGGCATTTTCGGAAATATTTTCATTACTGTTTACCGTATTTGTTCCGGCGATGGGATTTTCCACGTTTTGCAGATAATTGACGAGAGCCAAAATCCCCCAGGTCATCAAACCTAAAATAATAATTGCAATAATAATTGTCGGAAGCATCGAACCGCCGCTTCTGTCGTCGGTTAAAACTTCCGGGCGATAAGTTTTAGGTTCATCGGAATTTTCTGCACCTTCCTGACTGGAAATTATGCTGGCGTAATCCTGAAGGGCTTCCTGTTCATCAACTCCGACGTATTTGGCAAACGATTTGACAAAACCTTTGTTGAAAATTCCGCCGGGAAGCGTCCGGTAATCATCATTTTCTATCGCTTCCAGATAAAGAGCGGAAATACGGGTCTGCTCGGCGACTTCGCTGATAGTTATATCCTGCTCCTCACGAGCCTGTCTTAATTTTTCACCTAAAGATTCCGGCATTTTTCGTTTTTATTTCATTCCTTTTGAAATGTAAACCGTTACTGGTCTTAGATTTGAAATATATCGCTGATGATATTGCAATGTCAATTAGATTATAGGTTTTTCTTAGCTTATCGGGCTTGATTATTTGACAAACTGCGTGATACTTTTAGGCGTTATCCAATTCTTGTATTAGAATCTATTATTAAATTAAAAAAGTGAGGAATATTAAATGTCTCTCGAAGCACTTGGGATGGTGGAAACAAAAGGTTTTATCGGTGCGGTTGAAGCCGCCGATGCGATGGTCAAAGCCGCAAACGTCGAACTGATCGGCAAGGAATATATCGGTGCGGGTTATGTAACGATATTTGTTCGCGGCGATGTCGGTGCGGTTAAAGCGGCAACCGATGCCGGTGCGGCGGCGGCTCGACGGGTCGGCGAACTGATCTCGGTTCACGTCATTCCGCGTCCGCACAGCGAGGTCGAAGAAGTTCTGCCCGGCAGAGGAATAACCGACGGTAAATCAATTCGTGCCGCAGGTTCACGCGGACAATTGAGTTCCGGCGACGGCAGCAAAACGGCGAATCAAGAAACGAAATCTAAAAATAATAAAAAGTGAAGTGATTTGCGATTTGCAATTTTCAATTTGCGATTGGTTTTAATTTTTTAATTGAAATTAAATGACTAATTTGGCGTTTTCAAAAATCCAAAATCGTAAATCTAAAATCTAAAAAAACAAAATGTCCGATAAAGACCTGATTGCCCAACAGCAGGCGAGGGATGCCGTAGAATCGGCACATCTTGCATTTAAGACTGTTGCAAAATTTGACCAAGCGAAGATTGACCGAATCTGCGAAGCGATGGCGAAAGTCGCTTTGCGTGAATCAATGCGTCTTGGTGAAATGGCAAGTGAGGAAACAGGTTACGGAATCGCCGAAGACAAACGCGAAAAAAACCGTTTTGCGGCGGAAGATGTCTGGAATTATTTTCGTGATCTGAAAACGGTCGGAGTGGTCAAAGATGACGGAAATATTGTTGAAATAGTTTCGCCACGCGGAGTCGTTGCTGCGATAATTCCTTCGACAAATCCGACCTCTACGGCGATATTTAAAATCATAATCGCCATCAAATCCCGCAATACGATTGTTTTATCACCGCATCCTTCGGCTCAAAGATGTATTGCCGAAACCGCGAGAATAATGCGTGAAGCCGCAGTTCGGGAAGGTTTGCCGAATGATGCGATTCATTGTTTATCAAACTCGACGATCGAAGGCACGGAAACTTTAATGAAACACAAACGCACCGCCGTAATTTTGGCGACGGGCGGAACTGGTTTGGTTCGGGCGGCTTATTCTTCCGGCAAACCCGCCTTCGGTGTCGGTCCGGGAAATGTTCCCGTATTTATTGAAAAAACCGCCGATGTAAAAAAAGCGGTGGCGGATATTTTGACCGGAACTTGTTTTGACAACGGCACGATCTGTGCGTCGGAACAAGCGGTTGTAGTTGACGCTCCGGTTGCCGATCAAGTCCGTGAACAATTTAAAATGCAGGGCGGATATTTTTTGAATGAAGCGGATGCGGAAAAGGTCGGTAAAATAATTTTAACGCCGCAGAGGACTTTGAATCCGAATATTGTCGGCAAATCCGTCGAAGTTATCGCAAATTTAGCGGGAATTTCGATACCGAACGGGACGCGGTGTCTGCTTGCCGATTGCGGCGGAGTCGGGCGTGATTTCCCGTGGTCGGTTGAAAAACTTTCGCCGATGCTGGCATTTTTTGTCGTTGACGGGATCGAGCAGGGAGCAAACCGCTGCGAGGAAATTCTGCAGTTCGGCGGAATGGGACATACCGCCGGAATGCACACGAAAAATCGTGATGCGGCGATCCGCTACGGCAAACAGATGCCCGCTTCGCGTGTCGTTATAAATTCACCGACGACTCACGGAGCAATCGGTTTCTCAACCGATCTCGCACCTTCGATGACTCTCGGATGCGGTTCGTGGGGCGGAAATGTTACTTCGGACAATGTTTCGCCGCACCATCTGATGGACGTTAAAAGAGTCGCGTTTGAAACTCGTCCGGTCCGCGGTCAGCAATCAGCGGTCAGCAGTCGGCAGTCGGCAATTCAAGATTCAAGATTCAAGATTCAAAGTCCAATAAACAAAAGGTCAGACGTGAAGATATAGCTTTGATTGTTGATAATTTTTTGAGCAAGAAATTGGCGGATTCTCCGCAGACCGAACAAAAAAGTCAGGAAAATGAGCAAGTCGTTAAAACGATAATTCATCAGCTCGAAAGCAAACCGCAGAATAACGGAAGCAAACCTGTCGCAGTTGAATTTGTCAGCGAAACCGATGTCCGCGATGCGTTAGCCGCCGATAAAAAAATCTATGTCAATAAAAAAACAATTATCACGCCGTCGGCAAAAGATTTAGGTGAGGAAAAGGAAATTTTTGCGAAAATTTAGGACAAACTGATTTATTAAACCCTTTACATTTATGGTTTACAATCTCCCGATAAAAATATGTCTGAAACGATGGTCGAAAACAAAACTTGTTTATCCTGCGGTATAGAATCGCGTTCAGGTGCTTTGTTTTGTTATAATTGCGGGAATTCGGTAACGCAGGAAGTTGACGCGAAAAATGAAGAATTAATCGGCGATGATCGGTTTCGCGTTGAAAAATTTGAAGATGAAACTCAAACCGATAATATTGAAATACCGGAAAATGTTGAGAAAAATGAATTGGATAAAGAAAAATCCGAAGAAGAAATAATCTCTGAAGAAGAAGCAGACACAGAAAATATAGAGCAAATTGAAGAAATAAAAGCGGAAGAATCCGAAAAGCCCGAGGAAATTACGGAAAATAAAGAGAATCTAAAAACCGAAGAACCAAAACAAAAAGTCAGAAAAAAAACTAAATTAAGATCGGCTTCGGCACTTCGGCGAAAGGGGAAATTTTTCAGCACGCGAAAAACCGAGATCATCTGGGAAGAACGCGAAAATGCACCGAATGTCTTATTTCTGGTTGTCGCTCTGTTTTTGATCTTGTTTGCCTTGGTGTTGTTCTTTCTGGCGATGTATCTTAAATAGTGGAAAATGGAAAACGGATAATGGAAAATATGAAGAAAAGGTGATTTTCTTATATTCGGGTTTTCTTTGATTATCAATTTTAATCGGTTTGATGTGATATGGAAACAGCAATCGGTAAAGTTATTGCTCAAATAAAAAATGGATAATGTGATCAAAATTTTGATCACATTATCCATTTTACGTTATCCGTTATTCGTTACTTTTACTTGTTTCTCTGCAAGGTCGGTTTAGCACCTTCTTTCGGGGCATTTACTCTGCCCGTTCTGGCGATGGCGATTCTTTTTTGATTATTAGGACCGTCCTTTACGTCAACCTTTATATTTCTGAATTTCCCGTCCCGGTCTTCGGTCGGCGTGTAGCTGAGAACATATTGCGTTCTTAATTCTCTGGCAATGTCCTTGGCAATACCGTCGAGTTCGGCGATGGTATTCGGGAAATACGATTTTCCGCCGGTTTCGGTTGCAAGTCTTTCCATAAACGACTTGGCTTTTTTCTGATCGCTCTTGCGTATGAAATTTCCTTCATCGCTGAGGTCTTTGACGAATCCTACCGCATAAATCTGCACATCGGATTCTCTGAGGAGTTTGAAAAGCTGTTCTTCGTTGTAATAACTGCTTCGGTCTTCGCCGTCGGAAACCAAAATTAAGGCTCGCCGTTTGCGGTCATAAGGATTTTGAGTTTTTTCATATTCATTCACCTTTTCAGCCGCTAAATAAATTGCGTCAATGATCGCGGTTTGTCCGCCTTCGATAAAAAGATTATCGAGTGCGTCATTCAAATCCTGTTTATCCGCCGTAAAATCCTGCACGACCTCGATCTTGCTTGAACTGACAAAGCGTATCACACCCGTTTCATCATCGGGGCGATTCGTGCCGACAATGGTTTTTCCCGCTTCAATAACTTTTTCGAGTTGGAAGCGAAGCGAACCGGAATTATCAATCACCATCGCATAATTTGTCGGAACTTCCTGCAATGAAAATGATTCGATCTGCTGCGGAACTTTGTCTTCGTAAACCGTAAAATCATTTTTTGAAAGAGTGCCGATCGGACGATTAAATCTGTCCACGACGCGAACATAAAGATTTACAACTTCGGTATCAATTACAAGCGGTTTATCATCAATTTCCGGCAGCGGCGGCGGCGGTTCGAGCGGCGGCAGCGGCGGAGTCGGCTTCGGAGTCGTTTTATTTGTCTGTGCTTTAACCACAGGCGAATTATTAAGGAAAGCAAAGCCGATACTCAAACCTAAACAAAGCAAAAGCAGCAAAATATTCGTTGTTTTTTTATTCATTTTCTATATGCTTTAAGAGTTTCAAAACTCAAATTATCTGAAATCAGTATTCGGAGTTGCGTAATATCCTTCACGACTCCTGACTGTTAGACGCGGAAGACCGCGTGGAGGTTTGATTTTAACTTTAACTTTTCTCCATTCGCCGTTCGGCTCGAAATCATCGGGCGTATAACCGATGGAATATTGATTGCGGAGTTCAAGAGCGATCCGCTCGAAAATCTCGTCCATTTCAACCGTCGTGTTCGGATAAAACGATTTTCCGCCGGTTACGTTTGAAAGTTCATCGAGAAACGATTGTCCCTGAATACCGAGCATTGAACCGGCATCTCTGCCGTCCAGAATTCCCACCGAATATATTACAACATCGGATTCCTTCATCAAGCGGCGAACTTCCTTAAAACTGTAACGCGAAGAATTGTCCTGTCCGTCGCTGATGATTAAAAGTGCCTTCTTTTGATGAGTTCCGCGTGATACACGCTCGACTCCTAAATAACAGGCATCATAAAGTGCCGTGTTGTTTTTAGGTTCAACAAGTGTAAGTTTGTTCAAAATAGCTTCACCGTCGCGGCTTTTATCCAATAGTAATTGAGCTCTGCTGTTAAATGCAATTAAATAGTATTCATCACGCGGATGGCTTGTATTTATAAAACGCGATAAGGCATTTCTGGCTTTGGCAATTTTTTCACTCGTCATCGAACCCGACACATCGAACAAAATTCCGATGGAAACGGGTGCATCGGCATCACTGAAAAATGTTATTTTTTGCTCTTTTTTATTGTCGTAAATAGTAAAAGCTTCCTTGGTTAAACCGGAAACATAGCGTCCGAAATAATCCGTCACGGTAAGAGTTAAAGTAACCAGATCGGTGTCAACCTTATAAACTTCTTTATCAATATCTTCGCCCTGAGTCGGCGGAGTCGGTGCGGTTTCGGGTTGTTGGTCTTGGGCAAAAACCGAGATTGATGAGAATAAGAGGACGAGAAGCATAAAACTCAGCCGATCAACCAACTTTAACCGGCTCAAAAAATCATTTACTGCCATAGTATCTCCAAAAACTAAATCTTATATGTTTATATATTAAGAAACCTTTCACATTGTTGCAAGATATTTCTTTGATGTTCCTAAATATTAATACGTTGTTTGAGCGAAATTATTCCCGAAAATATATTTCGGAACTGCAACTTTACACGGAAAAAAGCGTGTTATACTTTTGTATTATTAACGAAGTTAGATTCGGATTTTTTAATTTAACGGATTCAAAATAAATATTTATCTCAAGAAATATGGCGGAATATATTTGTCGCCTGGGAACACCTTCCGGCGAAATGATTACAAAGGTTGTCGAGGCAGCCACTCAAACAGAAGCAAAGTCGAAATTGGAAAATGAAGGCTATCGGGTTTTTACCGTTTCCAGTGTCGAAAAAGGTTTGTCGGCTATTTTCTCGGCAGGCGGAACTTCTACCAAAGCAAAAGTTAAATCGAGCGATTTTCTGCTTTTTAATCAACAACTTTCCGCCCTTCTGCGTGCCGGAATTCCGGTTTGCAGGCGATCAATCTTTTAAGTCAGCGTTCCTCCTCTTCGTCTTTGAGAGTGGTTCTGGAAGATGTCGAACGGGAAATTAAAAGCGGAACGCCGCTTTCCGAAGCCTTTGAAGCACAGGGAATTTTTCCGAAACTTTATACGGCTTCGATTCTGGCGGGCGAAAAAAGCGGAGCGTTGGACGATGTTCTTGCCCGCTATGTTTTGTATCTCAAAAGAAGCGTCGGCATCACCCGCAAACTCAGAAGTGCCGTAGCTTATCCCGCATTTTTACTGGTTGCGGCAACTGCAATGGTCGCTTTTATGGTGCTTTATATTATTCCGCGGATGTCGAGTTTGTTCGAGGGATTAAGCACTTCAAAGGGATTGCCGCTTCCGACGGTGATCGTTCTAACGATCTCGAATGCACTGGCAAATAATTTCTGGTGGTTTCTGCCGCTTTTCGGCATATTGATTCTGGCACTCGTTATCTGGCTCAGAAGTCCGAGCGGAAAATTATTTTTGCACAGAGTTTTATTGCGGATTCCTCTGGTCGGTGCTTTGATCCGGCAGATGACGACGGCACAACTTGCCCGCTCGCTTTCGACTCTGATCTCGGGCGGAATCACCGTTCCCGATTCGTGGGAAATTTCTTCGGAAGCGATCACAAATCTCGAATTGCGTCGCCGCAGTCAATCGGTTCTGCCGATGGTTCGTGAAGGGCGGATGTTCACCGAATCGCTCGACAAGGCAGACTGGCTGCCGGAACTCGCTCTCGATATGATCGGAATCGGCGAAAAATCGGGAAGTCTGAAGGAGATGTTCGACGAGGTGGCAAATTTTTACGATGCCGAGTCGGAAGTTCGTCTGGAACAACTGACGACACTTTTAGAACCGATAATTCTGGTCTTTATGGCGTTGATCGTCGTAACGATCTTGCTGGCAATTTATCTGCCGATAATTCAAGCGATTTCATCGGGACCTTTCGGGGCGAGGTAGTTTTCGGCAGTCAGCGGTCAGCGGTCAGCGGTCAGTATTCAGCGGTCAGTATTCAGCGGTGAGTATTCAGCTATCAGCAGTCAGTATTATGAAAGATTTCAGGCAATTAAAAGTTTGGGAAAAATCTCATCAATTAACCCTATCTATTTATCAGGTTACAAAGAGTTATCCGAAAGATGAATTATTTGGATTAACGAGTCAGACCAAGAGAGCTTGCTCATCAATACCTGCAAATATTGCCGAAGGTTGTGGGAAAAGGACTAATGCCGATTTCGCAAGGTATTTGCAAATCTCTTTTGGTTCGGCTTGCGAACTCGAATATCATTTGCTTTTGGCTCACGACTTGAAAATAATAAATTCAAACAATTACCGTAAATTGGAAAATATACTGGTAGAGGTCAAAAAAATGTTAGCATCTTTAATAAAGAAACTGATAGCTGATAGCTGATTGCTGACTACTCAATAAAAACAATGGAAAATCAAACAAACGGCAGCGACATAATGACATCTACGCCGACAATCGAAGTAAATAAATTTGTAGAAAACGATCCGCCGGAAGTTACGGAGGCGAAAACACTGGCGAAGCGTTATCGTCTGCCGTATATTGATCTGCTTCCGCCGGATCAGGAATCGCCGATTGATTATGAAGAATTAGCCGTAATTCCGGTTGATCTGATGCTGCGAAATCTGTTCGTTCCGCTCAAACGCGAGGGAAATAATCTGCACGTGGCGATGTCCGATCCGACGAATCTGGAGCGGCTTGATGAACTGGAAAATGCCTTGAATGTTCGTATCGTGCCTTATGTTGCAACGTCCGGTGCGATTGATGTCGTTTTGAAAAAAGGCGATGCCACGCAGCGTGTGATGCAGGAAGCGGCTTCGGGTTTTAAGATTTCGCTCGTCAAGGAAACCGAACACGGCGACGAAGTTTTAGACCTTGACCGTTTGGCGACGGATTCGGATATGTCGCCGATCATAAAGCTCGTTGACACGATCATTTACAACGCGATGGAATCGCGTTCTTCCGACATACACATCGAAACGGGCGACCGGGAAGTTCGCGTAAAATTCCGCATAGACGGGGCTTTGTATCAGAAGGTTGACCCGATTGATATTGCCTATCATCAGACTCTCATCTCGCGTATCAAGGTTATGTCCGAACTCGATATTGCCGAGCGGAGAATTCCGCAGGACGGGCGTTTTCGGGTGCGTTATAAAGGTCGGACGGTGGATTTTCGTGTTTCGATTATGCCGACGATTTACGGTGAAGATGCCGTCATTCGTATTCTGGACAAGGAACAAATCTCGGAAGAATTCAAAAATCTGAGTCTGGAAGTCGTCGGATTTGACTCGGAAGATTTATCGAATTTTCGTCATTATATAAAAGAACCTTACGGAATGGTTCTGGTAACGGGTCCGACGGGTTCGGGTAAAACGACCACGCTTTACGGGGCTTTGAACGAGATTCGTAACGATGAAGATAAAATAATCACTATCGAAGACCCGGTGGAATATCAGCTTTACGGCATCGTGCAAATTCCGGTTAATGAAAAAAAAGGCTTAACATTTGCTCGCGGACTTCGTTCCATTTTGCGGCACGATCCCGATAAGATTATGGTCGGGGAGATACGCGACGAAGAAACCGCCCAGATCGCCATTCAATCGGCACTCACCGGACACCTCGTTTTTACGACCGTTCACGCCAATAACGTGATTGATGTCATCGGACGCTTTTTGAATATGGGCGTTGAGCCTTATAATTTCGTGTCTTCCTTAAACTGTGTTCTGGCTCAAAGACTCGTCCGCATTTTGTGTCCAACCTGCAAGCGGCTTTATGAACCTAATGAAAATGAATTAATCGAATCGGGTTTGAAGGCGGAAGCGGTCAAAGATAAAAAATTCTTTATGAATGTCGGTTGTGATGCCTGTAATCACACGGGTTACCGCGGCAGAACGGCGATTCACGAACTGCTCGATATGTCGGATTCGATCCGGGAAATGATTATCGAAAGAAGACCGGGTTCGGAAATCCGGCGGCAAGCCGAAAAGGAAGGATTACGCAGTTTGCGGGAATCCGCTCTAAGAAAGGCTTATCAGGGATTGACGACTTTATACGAGATCAATCGGGTAACATTTGTTGATTAAAATTCTTTAATATTTTGGAGGTTTGTAATTATTGAAAAAAAAGTTTGCTTTTTTTCTTAATTCAACGGAAAATGTTAAAGATAAAAAATTCGTCAGGTATTTCAATGATTATGGAACTTTATACCGAACCCGGCGTGTAAAGTTTCGGAAGCTGAACATTTTGCTGAAATTCAGCAAACCCAAATTACTAAACCAAAATTAGATCGTTATGAAAATCAAATTCAATCTGCGTTATTCTCTAAGTTTGTTTCTACTCATTTGTTTGCTTTTGCCTGTAACCTCTCTGGCAGCGGTTGCAGGCGACGGCAAAAAGTATTTTAAACAAGGGTTAAAACACGAAATTGCCGAAGAATGGGACAAAGCCGTTGAAGACTTTGCTCTGGCGGTTGCCGATAATCCGAAGAATCCCGAATATCGTCTGCATTACCGACGTTCCTTATTTAATGCTTCGCAGATGTATATGAAGCGTGGCAGATCGCAAGCCGAACAGGGCGATTTCGGCGGAGCATACATCGCTTTCAGAAAAGCATATGCTTACGATCCGGTCAACGAACTGGCAAAATCCGAAATGGAACGGATGCTGCGGCTTCAGAAAAAATTAATAAACGGTGATACGGAAGAGAAAAAGGATTCCGATGATGTCAGGTTACTTAACACGAATTATACGGACGGAGTTATACCTTCAAATGTTGTAATTCCTCAAAAGTATGACGTTTTAACGGATGTTCCGTTTCCGACCGGCGTTGATCTGGAATATATTATCCGCAAACTTGCCAAGGATCTGGACATAAATGTCTTGTTTGATACATCGAGTTTTCGTTCACCGCGACGCATCAAGATCGAACTGAAAAACGTAACCGCCGCGAAAGCACTCGATTACATATTTTTGCAGGAAAGTCTGTTTTTTGAAAAAGTCGGACCGCGGACGATTCTAGTTGCTAATTCAAACCGCCGACAATTTTTTGAACAATTGGTTTTGCAGACATTTTATTTGGCAAATGCCGATCCGAAGGAAGTTGCAAACTTAATAAAAGCGGCGATCCCGGCTCAACCGGGCAGAACGCCGACTAATGCTTTGGTTGATGAAGACACGAACAGCATTACGATTCGGGACACGGCGGAAAATATACGTTTAATTAGTAAATTGATAAAAACGCTCGACAAAGACCGTGCCGAAGTCGTGATGGACGTGCAGATCTATGAGGTTTCAAAATCCGATCTGTTACAGTTGGGAAATCAGTTCGGAACGGGATCGAGTTTGTTAAATCTCGGCGGTTCGAGCAGCGGAATCGTCAGCGGTGGAAACAGAAACGCGATTACGGATGTTTTGGGAATCACCCCGCCGACAGCGTTGGGTGTCGGGCTTCTGATTCCGGGTTCGTCAATTGTCGCTTTGCAAAGAAAAAACAACACGAAACTTATCGCTTCGACTCAGATTCACGCATTTAACAACGAAGATTCCATCGCCAGAATCGGTCAGAGAGTTCCCGTGCAGACCGCCAGCGTAATTCCGTTTTCGGGCGGAGGCACGAACACGGGCGGAAACAATACGGGGAACGCCTTCGGGAACGGTTTTCCCGTTATTAATTACGAACAGGTCGGTTTGACACTTAAATTCAAACCGATAGTTTTCCCGAATCATGACGTTCAGGTTTCAATGGAGATCGAATCAAAGGATGTTGTCAATGCCGGAACTTTAACGCCGACATTTACCGAACGAAAAATCAACGGAACGGCAAGAATCCAGAATAACAAAACGCTTCTGTTGGCAAGCGTCGCACAAGGCGTTGAAAGCCGCGGACGCGAAGGTTTACCGTTTCTCGGTTTAATTCCGATCATCGGCAGACTTTTCACCGCACCGACCCGAGATAACCGCGAAATTGATATTGTCATCGCCGTTACGCCGCGTGTTATCAGAGCTCCGGCGATCCTACCGGAAGATTTGGTTGAACGTCCGACGGGAAGTTTGGCAGTTCCGACAAGCAGTTCTCTGGAAGCACTTCTTATCCGGGAAGAAGTTAATGAACAACTGGCACTTGCCCGTAAATTACCGAAAAATCCGACGGTTCAGTTGCCCGATCAGAAACCGCAATCTCCGACCTATGTAAAATCGAGCGA
>JBGTKR010000292.1:0-2895 GCA_041744535.1 Pyrinomonadaceae bacterium | reverse complement strand
TCATATTTTACACCCATTTTCGCAAAGCCGTAAGCTCCGTATTGACACATTCCGATGCCGTGTCCCCAGCCGCGTCCGGTGAAGTTGAAACTTGTAACGCGACCATTTGCACCGTAGCGTTTGTCCATTACGAAAAGTTGTTCGCGGAGGCGTAGGGCGGAACGGATTTTGCCGCCTTCGAGTTTGTGAACGCCGTTGGTCGTAATGATTTCGAGTTCGATGGCACGGCGTGAGTAGCCGCGTTTTTTGACGCGGACATCAATCAGATCGCCTAAACCTTTGACGTATCTGCCCAAACCACCGCGGACTTGTGAAGCGGACATCGCCTTTTGCCAGTTTGTAAACGGCGACATTCTTTCGGCGACGGTCGGTTCGTCGGTCGGTTCGACTTCCAGATAAACCGCTTCGCCCAAAGCGTTTGTTTTGTAGCGGACTTTTTCGCCGCCGACGAGTGCGGTTTCTTTGACCTGATAAAATGAATCGCCGAATTTGCGGAACAGGAAGACACCCGAATTGACGGAAATTTCCTTTTCGCTTTTGCCGAGTTTTATGTTTAATTTGCCGTTGTCCGTCGGGTTTGCCGTTCCTTCCTCAAATGATAAATCCCATTTTTTCTTGCTGTATATGTGGTCAATCAAACTCAGGATTTTTCGGCGTGAGTATTTTTTATTCGGTTTGATCGTCAGATCGGAATAGATCGAAAACCAGCCGTCCCGCATCAATTTGGCGAGAACGGGGCGGAATTTTACGGGAACTTCCTGTGCATCGAGAAAGGAAAGCTGATAATTGATGTCGGAATCGGACAAAAGCACATCGGCATCGCCCGGATCATCATAAACAAAACCCGCGAGAACCGAGGCGAGAATCAGCGGTTTTGCCGAATCAGCGGTAACTAACGGCGGAAAGGGTTTGCCGAATTTTGCGGCTAATTGATTTAGCCAGCTTTTGAGTTCGATCTCCGTCGGCGGGTCTTCAAAATAATCGTCGTCGAAACGGTTTGTCGCCAGAAGAAAATTATTGACCGCGTATTTTGAAGCGAGGCGGACGTATTGATAATTTGCTTCGTTGCGGATTACGGCGGGTTCGCGGTTGGTTTTAATCAGAAACGGAACAAAATGTTTTCCGCCTGCGAGCGAACATTCCACGCCCTTTAAATACGGCAGATCGAACTCGTAAATATTTCCCGAATTTTCCGTCCTTCCGCCGCAGGTTGATGTGAACATTGCGTTTATCGGTTTGCCTTGATAAGTTGCGACCATTCCGCGGGTTGAGTTGACGGCTTGCGTTCCCATTGCGGTTTCAATCGCCAAGCCTTTGTAAACCTGCGACCAAACCGTGTCCACCATATCAAAACCTTCGGCATCATAATTGTCCTTGTTTCCGAGTGCATAGGTTCGGGCGGCAACTGCCTGTGCTTTTTGAGCCTCGATTTGCGGCAGGGACAATTCGGCGGGAACGACACCGAGCAGATAATCTTCGATGGGAACGACATTGACGACCGTGATGCGTCCGTCCGAAGTTACTAAAACTTCCATTTTTCCGCGGTAGCGTTTGCCGTTCAGGTAAATTATTCCGCGTGGATTATTTGAGCCGATGGTAACTGCACGAAGCGTTGAAACGTCCGTTCCGCTGCCGTTTACGACGACTTCACGCAAAGACGGATTTATCGGAGCGTTCAAATTTTTGCGGCGGGTGGCGATGCTCGAAGATATTTTTTTGACTAAATTCGGCGAATTGACAATATTTTTTACAGCTACATTCGATAAACTTCGCACTTTCGATTTCGGGTTTTGAATGATTTGCTGTGAAAGCAGGATCGCATCGTCGGAAGGTGCGGAATATTTTGTCGGAACGATCTGCACATTTGCAAAACCTTTTTCGGCTAAAAGTTTAGCGTAATTTTCAGCTTCGGTTTTTGTTTCGATCTCTTTATTAATGCGAATCCGCCAAGTGTCGGGCGTTCCGCCGTTCATTACCAGAGTTTCTTCGCCCAAACGGTTTCTGAGGTTATTTGCAATCGCATCCGCACCTTCGCGGGACGCAATTCCGTTAATTTCAAACCGATAAAACTCGAATTCATCCGGCTGATAAGCACTCGACGAAACGCGGACGCTCGTTGTATTTAAAAATCTGCCCGTGCCGCCGAGTTCTTCGGCGACAAGCGTTGTATCGCGTGTCGAAATAACCGCCGAATAAGCATTTCTCACCAAACCGACACGAACGAGCGGTTCGCTTTCGAGTTTATAAACCGTCAACGATTTGCTTTCAAAGTTGTGTGAAAATATGTTAGGCGAGAGAAACAGAAAAATTGAGAAAACTAATAAAGTATTGCGTAGTTTCATAATAAATAAAGGATTGAATTAGCAAATTAAATCGAAGAAGTTTAGCCGCGAATAACACGAATAGCACGAATTTTAAATTGATTTTAATAATTAAATGAATTTATCTTTATTTGTGTCATTCGTGTTATTCGTGGCTAAAAAGTCTATTTCAATGTTTATTCGATTGCTTAAAGGAAACAAAAAGTTGTTTACTTATTTTTCCAAAGCATTAAAGAGAAACGGAAATGTTCCGAATGTCTGTCCGCGATGCTGCGGGCGGAAGGCGAAAAGGATGATCTTTCCTTTACCGTAGTCGGCTTCAGCGACGGCGGTTTTACCGTTGATATATTTTTCGCCGAAAATCCAGCCCGACAATAAAATGTCTTTTTCGCCGTATTTTGCAATGGATTTTACTTTTGAATTATCTGTGATCTCATAAGCCGAACTGTAAATAAAATAAGCGGGCATTTTGGCTTTTAAGCCTTTAGAGATTGGATTTGTTGTATCAACATCAATTTCTAAAATCGTTCCGGGTGAATGAAATTGTTTGCGGTCTAATTTATTTAATACATTT
>JBGTKR010000291.1:0-14110 GCA_041744535.1 Pyrinomonadaceae bacterium | reverse complement strand
GCTTGCCGAGCAGATTCGTTCAAAACGTCAGCCGTTGCCGGATGAAGATTTGGCGGGCGAAATGTATGAGATGATGACCCAAAAAGTTGCGTTAAAAGGTTTTGAGCAGTATGAGATTTCTAATTTTGCGAAAGCGGGTTTTCAAGCGAAACATAATAACAAATATTGGCTGTGCGAACCCGTTTTCGGCTTTGGCGTTTCGGCACATTCTTTTGATGGAGTTGACAAACGCTGGTCAAATGAACGCGATACGAATGCTTATGTTTCATTGATCGAAAATGGCGAGTCACCAATCGCGGAAACAAATAATTTAAGCGAAAAGCAACTTTCTTCTGAGTTTGCGTTTCTTAATTTACGTCTGGCAAAAGGATTAAATTTATACGAATTCGACAAAAAATTTGATATAAACTTAATGGAAAAATACGCCGACGAATTGAAGCGTTTTGAAGAATTGGGTTTAATTGAAACATCAAAAGATTTTTTGCGGCTGACACAAAAAGGTTTTGTTTATTCAAATGAAGTTTTTGCTGTATTCGTATAAATCTTCAAAAAACTTTAAACAAATAAAGCAAAAAAGCCGCTTTTCACCCGTAAATTTTTATACGGCAACGCACTTTTAAGGAATCTGCATCATATGGATTCATACTTTTTAATATCGAGAGGAGCAATTATGAAGCAAAAAGCAGTTTATCAGTTATCAGCCCGGCAGATAATTTTATTAGCATTAGTTACGGCATTTGCAGCAGTCGGTCTGGTTTTATTTTTTAATAACATCAGCGGTTTGAGCAGTGCGTTTCAGATCGAGAAAAATCAAAATGTAGCGTTTGCGGAAAAGCCTGCCGACGGAATCAGCAATCCCTCGGCGGTCAGCGACGAGCAGAATAATATCGAAGTTTACAAATCTTTGTCGCCCGGAGTCGCTTTTATTACGACGAGTGAAACGGTTGAAAATTTTTACGGGCAGGAATTGGAACGTGAAAGCGGTAACGGTTCGGGTTCGGTGATTGACAATCGCGGTCATATTTTAACGAATTATCACGTTGTTCAGGGTTCTTCCAAACTTACGGTAAGTTTCGGCGGAAAAAAGGTTTATCCGGCAACGTATGTCGGCGGTGATCCCGATACGGACTTGGCGATCATCAAAATAACTCCGCCGCGTGAAGGTTTAACGATTATACCTTTAGGCGATTCGGACAACTTAAATGTCGGGCAAAAAGTTCTCGCCATCGGAAATCCTTTCGGTTTGGACAGAACTTTGACGACGGGCGTTATTTCAGGTTTGGAACGTCCGATCAGAGCGAGAAATAATCGTCCGATTGATGCCGCCATTCAAACCGATGCTTCGATCAATCCCGGAAATTCCGGCGGACCTCTGCTTGATAAATTCGGTCAGATGATCGGTATCAACTCGCAGATTTTATCGCCTTCGGGAGCATCCGCCGGAGTCGGTTTTGCAATTCCCGTCAATACGGCAAAACGCATCGTCCCGCAATTGATCGAATTCGGGCAGGTAAATCGTCCGAAACTCGGAGCAAATTTTCTAAATGTTGAGGAATTAAACGAAAGAGGAATAGATTTGCCGCTTGATAAAGGCTTGCTTATCCGCAATGTTTTAGCCGGAAGTTCGATAGACCGGGCGGGACTTCGCGGACTTTCAAGGGACAGAAACGGCATAATTTTAGGTGATATTGTTCAGTCAATTGATAATGTAGAATTGACCGATCTTGATGATCTTTACCGCTATCTCGATAAAAAGAAAATCGGTGAAACGGTAAATCTTCAAGTCTTTCGGGATGGTCGGACTCTAAATATTCCGGTTAAACTTTTGCCGATCCCGGGCAATTCGCAGCCACGCCGGAATCGGTAGGCAGACGGCAGCTACGGTCGGCAGTTAAGAACACATTTTCAGTTAAAAACGCAGAGAAACAAAATTTTATTCTCTGCGTTTTATTTTATTTTGATATGGAAAACATTGAACTAAATAATTTTTACAATGGTGGTTTCGGCTGGATTTGCAAAAAGTGCGAGCAGAATTTACAAACCGAAAATGAAGAAAAATCACGCTTGATGACTGAAGGCGAAGCGGAAAGCAAAAACCCGAAATTTTCCAATAAAGCTATGGCAAAATGGACTGATGCGGAGCAGAAAACTTTGGTCTGTCCGCATTGCGAAACAACCGAATCTTTAACAAAATAAGACTTCCGCCATTTACCAATTACCAATTACCATTTACCATTTATTTATTGTGAAAATTCTCGATGTCGGATGCGGAACAAATAAATATGAAGGAGCGATTGGCTTGGATAATAATTCACGCACGGGAGCGGATGTGATTCACGATCTCGGCGAAGTTCCGTATCCGTTTGCCGATAATGAGTTTGATCTGATCGTTTCCAGCCACGCCGTCGAACATATCCCGGACGTGATGGCTTTTATCGAGGAACTTTACCGCATTACAAAAAACGGCGGGACAATAAAACTTCTCACGCCGCACTACACAAATCCCGATTGGGCAACCGATCCGACGCATAAAAATCATTTTAACTGCTATTCGTTCAACACATTTATTGCCGACAAACAGAATTTTGATTTTTATACGGATGTGAGATTAAAGCCTTTGAAAACCTATGTTTCGCTGGCGAATTTGTGGCGTGCTTTGGGAATCGAGTTTTTTGTAAATCTTGACCAAAAATCGCCGAAGTTCCGTTTCCTGCGAAAATTCTGGGAGCATTATCTGAGTTTTATTTTTCGCGGAAAGGAACTGCGATTTGAATTTGAGGTAGTTAAGGATTAATTACGAATTACAAATTACGAATTACGAATATTCTAAGCCAACTTTTCAGGTGTGTTATGACATCTTTAAAATGCGTGGTAATTTTCATATCAAATAAATAAGAGGTTTTTAAGATGACGAAAAAGATTATAATTATTCTGGCTTTACTTGCATTTGTGGCGAGCGGTATTGGATTTGCGGTTTCCGCCGACACGAAAAGATCGGGTCAATTAGCGGTGCTTCTTCCCGAATCGGAAGGCGTGATAGTTTTTAATTCCGAAAGATTTTTGAATCAGGCTCTGCCGCAGGTTTTGTCTTCAAATCAGCCGATGCTTGCGAAAATTAACGGCAAAATTGATGAACTGAAAGGCAAGACCGGAATGGATTTAAGACAATTTACGGAAGTCGCCGTCGGCATTAAAAGCAGAAAGGCTGCCGCCGGTAAGTTTGAACTCGAACCCGTCATTCTGGCTCGCGGAACAATGGATTCAAAGGCACTCGTCGCCGTTGCAAAATTAGCTTCCAACGGAAAATACAAAACCGAAAAGGTCGGCAGCCGCACGGTTTATATTTTCACGCCAAAGGAAGTTGTTGATAAAAACAAACCGAAAGATAAAGATAACAATGATTCGATAGCCGATAAAGTAGTGGACAAAATGTTCAAACAACTTTCAAAGGAAGTTGCTCTGACGGCTTATGACAGCAGCACGATTGCTATCGGTTCGGTTTCGAGAGTTAAAGAAACCATCGGAAATACGCCGCGAATCAGC
Source organism: Pyrinomonadaceae bacterium (assembly GCA_041744535.1). Lineage (GTDB taxonomy): Bacteria > Acidobacteriota > Blastocatellia > Pyrinomonadales > Pyrinomonadaceae > Aridibacter. The sequence goes on along the minus strand of JBGTKR010000291.1, from coordinate 10,567 downwards.
AACGAAGTTTTGAATTTGCTCAATCGAAAGGAAACTGCGGTTATTAATGTCGGAATGGTTCTGCCAAGCGGTTTGTCGAAATATGTCGGTTTGGACAATGACGAACTCGGCACGAATCTCGATGCGATTCGCCAACTTCAAGGCTCGCTCGATGTTGCGGGTAACACGACTTCGCTTTCCGTGATGGCGAAAACTTCGCAGAATGCACAAGCGGAAAGTCTGGAAGAAATGCTGATGGGATTGCAAATGGTCGGCAAAGGTCTGCTTGGCGGAATGAAAGGCAGCGATAAACAAGTCTATGCAAAAATGGTCGAAAATATGAAAATCTCGCGTGAGACTAATCAAATTATGCTCGATCTGAATATTCCGCAAAGTGATCTCGATGTTATTATCGGTAAAAAATAATTAATTTTTGTCATCAAAGGCGGAAACCCGACAGTTATGGAGGGTGCTGTTGGAAGCCAAATAACTTTATTTCCAACACCACCCTTGTTGACACACGGGTTTCCGCCTTTTTAAAAACTTTTTCCTAATCGTGCATAATCAAATTAAACCGAACTTGAAAACTTACGATTTTTTTCTTTGCGGTAGTCTTTTTTTACTGTAATATTATTTCCCGCCAAGTCGCAAAGGTGCAAAGAAAAAGCAGGAAACCGATTTAACCTGTTTCTGCTTGGGTGCTTATTATAAATTTTCCTATTATAAATTTGATGAATAAAGAATTTTTAACCGCTAAACTTACAGCAATTTTCGTTTTAACCTTTTTTGGTTTCGGGCTGACTTTCGATTCAAACGCTCAAACGCCAACGCCGCGTCCACGAGTAATAATCACGAATCCGACTCCGCCGCCGTTTGAAACTCCAACGCCGCAAACTTCTCCGACTCCCGCCACGCAGACGCTCTCATATCTGCAATCGAGAATTGCGACAGCACTTGCAAATCCTTCGCTCAGGCGTGGACAGGTCGGCGTAAAAGTGATTTCTTTAACGACGGGCAAAACAGTTTATGAACGAAATGCGGAAAATTATTTTATGCCCGCTTCAAATATGAAAAGTTTTACGGTTGCCGCCGCACTCGATAAACTTTCGCCCGATTTTCGTTTTACAACGAGCGTTTATGCAAATTCCGCTCCCGACGCAAACGGGACGATTAGCGGCGATCTGATAATTTACGGACGCGGCGATCCGAGTATTTCAACGGCTTTTAACAATGGCGATTATTATGTGGGAATTGACCTTCTGGCAAATAAAATCGTCGAAGCGGGCGTTAAAAATATCGAAGGAAGCATCATCGGCGATGAAACGTATTTTAACACCGAACCGATTCCCATAGGTTGGGAATGGGACGATCTGCAATGGTATTACGGGGCGGAAGTTTCGCCTTTGACAATTAATGATAATGCGGTTGATCTGAAAATTTCGCCAAGTTCGGTCGGTTCTCCGCTTGTTGTGCAGATTCTTCCCGCCAATAATTTATTTAAAATAATCAATAAATCAAACACCGTTTCAGCTGGAACAAAGAGACAATTAAAAGTTACAAAACTTCTCGGACAAAACACTCTTGAAATTTCCGGCACGATGCCCGAAAATGACGGCGGTTTTTCCGGCTCGATCACCGTAACACGCCCGGCTCAATTATTTGTCGAAATTTTAAAGCAGCGTCTGCAATTAAAAGGCGTAATGATTCGCGGCGATGCACGGGCGATAAATTTGCAGGAACGAAACGGCATTCCTCTGCCCGTTGAAAATTATACCGAGATCACAAATCTCCAATCGCCTTCGCTCGCATTTATTGCACAAAAAACAATGAAACCGAGTCAGAATCTTTACACGGAATTAATTTTACGAGTATTGGGCGAAACGGTTAATCGTGCAGATACCACAAAAACCAGTGAACAAAAAGGGATCGAAGTCGTGCAGGAAACTTTGCGAAAGGCGGGTGTTCCGACTGACAGCGTTGTGCAGTATGATGCCAGCGGTTTGTCGCGGCACAATCTGATCACACCGAATTCAGCCGCGATGCTTTTTAAATATATGGCAGCAAACCGCTATTCGCTCGCGTGGCAAAACGCTCTGACCATCGGCGGAGTTGACGGAACTTTGAAAAACCGCTTCAAAGGCACAAACGCCGAATCAAACGCCCGCGGAAAAACAGGAACGCTCGACCAGGTTTCCGCTCTTTCCGGTTATGTAACTTCAAAATCCGGCGAAAAATTCGTGTTTTCGGTTTTAACAAATAATATTCCCGATTTAGGTCTGCGGCTCAGAACAATTGACGACATCGTTGTTTCTCTGGCAAATTTTGACGGAATAACGGATTAACAGTAAGCGGTGAAGCAGTTTGTTTTCTGTGATCTAAGCAGGTCATATCTATTTTGGTGGTTCGGACTGGATATTTTGAATCATTCCGGCACGTCATCAATCGTTCCCATCGCTGTATCTTCCTGACAGGAATTGAGCCGGATGAATGTCAGGACAAGCCCGCGTCCGATGCCGTGTTTTTGCACTGCCCGAATCGAATAATCCGAACAGGTCGGGCGAAAACGGCAAGCCACCACGCCTTTGAGCAGAGGTCTGCCGACGGCTTGATAAAGGTGAACAAACCCGATATAAACGCGAGCCGTTATTTGATTTTCGGGTTGACGCATAACATCGAATGCGACAGCCAACCCGAAAAACACGACGCTGAACAACAAGGCGAGTTTTATATGCCTCGATAAGATGTGCTTTAAAACCATCGGCTTATTTTCTATACTGATTGTTCATCGGCGGTATTTGTCCGTCAGGTCTTTTAAGCAAATAAATAACCAAACCAAACAATCCTAAAAGTCCGAGCCATTTAATCGAATCGGCATTCGGCATATTTCTCGCGGTTGCATCCTTTTTAATCCATTTGACAATGAAAATAATGATACCGATAAAAACCGCCAAAATGACAACCATTATTACCAGCCAAACGATAAGCATCAATCCCATCGCTCCGCACGCCGCCGTCGGATCACCGCCGCTTTGCAGAGCGAAGATCGAATTGTTCAAATTCAACAAACCGAATATTAACCAAAACACCTTCAATTTCTTTTTCATAATTTTCAATTCCTTAAACCGGTCTTTTATGTTTTAATCAGCCGCCTTTTCTAATAAAGTTTAGAAAGGTGCGGCAGTTGATTTTCCGCAGCCGTTTCTTAAATTGGTCGTCTGGTAATGGTAATTCTTTTGACTTCTTTCATTTGCTTTTCGTTCGGCTTGTAGGCATAAATCTTTGTTGTTTCTCCGGGTTTGGGCGAATAGCCTTCGTCCCCGATAAAATTACTTTCATCCCTTACCCTCACGCCGTCCGCATCAAACAAAAAGACAACTGCGATTGTCGCCAACAGCGACGACTGCCAGCTTTTATTAATTTGTTTTTTCATTTTATTTCTTCTGATTTTGTTAAAATTGATTGTTTTCAGTTTTCTGAAATTGCTTTCAATTTGTAATGCGACAAATTTTGAGAAAACGGCTCAATAATTATTCGAACCGGTTCTCCGACTCGATACTTTTTATTTCGGAACTCATTTGTTTCCCGAAATAAATTACGGCATTCGCGGAACATCCACCGTTTCGCCAATTTTGATCGGTTCTTCCGAGCCGATTGTCCATTCGCCGAATTCGTTGACGTAGAAATTGAGAATACGAATCCAGTTTTGCGAAACGTCCGTTCGATAGCGGTAAAAGGTTTTGACCGTGTAAGTCGCTTTGACCGGATAAATCGTCGTGCCGGGTTTGCCGCCGATGTCGCGTGAGTAAATCCACTGTCGCGGCGTGCCGAGCTGCAAAGCCGTTACCTCAACCGTTACCGCACCGTCCATTCCCTTGGAAGCGGCTTGTTCACCTTTTCGGCAACGAATTATTTTCTTAAACAATTCTGCATTCGGACTCGCTCCATTTTTGACGGGTGTTTGCACGACCGGACAATCAAGAATCGGGCGGTCAGCCGACAGAGTGTTATTTTCATCCGTCATTACTTTGCCGATTGGAACGGCGGTTTTCGGTATTTCCATCGGTTTGCCGCCGGGCAGCAGACGCATTCGGTCGGTAAAACAAAAGCCTCCCTGCGGTCTGGTCGAAGCATCTCTATCCTCCAAAACTCGATGAATATAGAAGTATTTGCCCGATTTATCTTTTTCCGCATCGGGATTATCATTTTCCTTGAAAGGCAAAACCGTTCCTTTAAACCAAGTTCCGATATTCATCGAGTCGCACTCGATGCGGTCGCCGGGTTTGAACTTCGCACCGAATTCATTTTTCGTCGTTGCTTTTTCGTCCGGCTGATTTTTATCCGCTTCGTTTGGATTTCTTTGAGTGTTGGCGGTCTCATCTTTAGACGGGCGGATGTGTATTATCTGAACTAAAACGCCTTCTGGATAAGATGCCTTCCATTTATCAATCAACACGCGGGCAAGGTAATATTCTCCTTTAAATTTCGGTTCATCATTTTCCAAAAACGGTAGAACCGTTCCGCTCATCCAATTTTCGATTCCGCTCGGATCAACTTCAACTCGGTCGCCGGTTTTGTATTTTTGTCCGAAAGCCTGCGAACTTGCCGCGAACGCAAAAACCACCATTGCGACGGCGGCAAATACCAATTGTTTTTTCCAATTCGATTTTGTTTGATTTTTCATTTTGATTCTCCTTCAAAAATTCTTTTTTCGTTACAAAGTAAATGAATAACTCAGCACGCCCTTTAAATTGGAGGGTTTTCCGTCTAAGGTCGGCGGCGGAAATTTTGCTTGCCGCGCCGCATTTGCCGCCGCTGATCGAAGCAAAGGATGTCCGCTGACAGCTTCGGCGGAAACGACGTTTCCTTTCGTGTCAACCAAAATATTCACTTCAACCGTTCCCTGCGCTTTCGCCGCTTTTGCCGCCGCCGGATATTGAGGCATCGGCAAACTTGTCGCTTTGTCGGTCAAGTTACCGACCGAAACGGTTTCAGCGGTGTCAGCGGTTGATACATCCGAATTTGTTAATGCCACTTTTGTTTCTTCATTTTCGGTTACGGATGTTTTGCCCGGATTAAACAAATCCGACTGACATTTACAGCCGAGAACGATCAAAATCAACAAAACCGTTATCAGCGAACCTTTATTTTTCATATTTTTCGTTTCTACTTCTAAAAGTCTTTGCTCACTAATGCGCCGAAAATATAAAAAGCGGCTCAAAATTTATCTATTCGGCAAATATTTTTTCCGTTAATTTTCACCATCTCGCACAAACGACGACGAGATGAGCTTTGTTAAATTAATAAGGTCCGCATTGAGCTTGGCTGGCAACCGTGAACCGGTTGTCTTTTAAATCTCTGCCGGTTACTCCGTCCAAATGACCGCCGCGAAATGTTATCTTGCCGTCTGAAATTGTAAAAGTGCCGCTTTGGTCGCCGTCGAGATTGGTGTAGCGGCTGCCGGAAATGACTTTGAATCCGAGACCGATCATCATTCGCCCGCCCGAACCCGTGCAGGCATATTCACCGATTTTCAGACTCGTTGAGTTTCCGCCCGTCTGTTTCGGTGGCACATTTTGCGGCTCGTCTGGCTCGTTTTCCGTCGGTTTGTTATTCGGCGGAGTTTTCGCTTTCGGCACCGGACGGGTACTGGCTTTTGAAGCGGTATAAATGCCTGCTACCCAATATTTAAATGCTTCGCATCTGACTCGCATCAAATCCCCGGAATTGTTTTCCGTCACCGTGCAGGTTTGAAAGTCCGACGGAGAGCCGGAGATAGTATGCTGAATTTTATCTCCAATTTTGTAATTCTTGCACCACTCTTCGTCGGCTGCCCATTTGTCTTGAGCAATGACAAAAGAATTTGCTACAAACAAAAACGAAAATGCTGCGATTGCGGCGAACGTCAAGTTTCGCCAATTTGGTTTTAAGTTTTTCATTTTGTTTCTCCCGTTTTGTTTAAATTGCTTGTTTTCAATTTCCTGAAATTGTCTTCATCTTGTAATGCGACAAATTTTGGAAAAGCGGCTCAAAAAGTTTGACTATTACAGCAATTTTAAATTTCTGACAAATTCTGACAATTAAGGAAAAATTAAACCAACAACCAAAAATAACGCACTAAACAAAGCGAAAATTCCGCCGACTGTAGCAAAGACCGTCAAGGCGAAGCAGAGTTGAAACGGTTTTCCGGTAATCGCCTTTTCCGGCTGATGCGGATCGTAATAAACCGGAATTTTTTCGCCGACGTTGTAATTGCTCCAACCATTCGACGTTTTCGGCTGGTAATTAATCACGCGACCGTTCTCGTGCCTAATTTTTTATTTCCAATCCTTAAAAGCGGGACGGATGGGGTTGGGGCTGCACGATCCCGAAATCTTACGGCGAGATGCAGCGTGAAACTCTTTTCCGACTTCGACTTTTTTCGCTTCGGCTTCATCCTGCTTGACTTCGACCTCGTCGCTTTTCACCTTACCGCCTTCGACATCGCCGTCTCCGACTTTGCCCGATTCAAATCGCATTTCATAATAAATAATTATTTTAACGCCGTCGGGCAGAGTTTTTTTTTCGATTTTAGTGACGGTGATCTTTAGCGGATCATCCACATAAATACAGTCACCGCCGATAGGCTCGTCGTCTATTTCATTCCGGCAAGAAAAAATTCCGCTGCTCAATAACAAAAGCAAAAATATTATCAACAATCTTTTTTTCATACGTTTTTTTCCTCTTTTCCAAACAATCATATTTAATTAAATTAGGTTTGCCACCGAAAATCACCGCCAAGCCGCATTAGCCGCAACTGTTTTATACAACCCGAATCGAAACTGTTTCACCGGACGCGAAATTTATAGTTAATTCAAATTCACGGTTCGTGCCGAAAAAAGCGATTGTTCCGTCCGAAAACTCAAAGCGCGTAATGCCGGTTTGATAAATCACCTGCCCGCCGTCGAAAATCATAACCGAGCCGGAAAAATCTTCCGGGTGCGGTCTGAGGTTGGGCGGATCGGCGATGATATTTAAAATGTCGGCAATTTTTTTACTCGCTTCTTTTGTCCACATAAATCACCTTTTAATACTGTCCTGTTACGTCTTCCCGACACTCTTTAGGCAGACCTTTTTCCCAGAAGCAGACGCAGGTGTTCCTGCTCGTAACCGTGTAGCACATTGCCATATTGTTTTCGTATCTGTCGCGGTAAATTCTGTCCTCGTAGCTGTAAATTGCGTCGAAATCCGTCGTTACGCGGTAAGCATCGTCGGTATTTGTAAAATAATATTCCTGCGAATTCTGATAGTGCATTGGACCTTCCACATCGAACGAGTTAAAGATCACCTGTGCATATTTGTCGTCCTTATTAGCCAGACGCATTTTTTCTCCCGTGATAATTGCCTTAAATTCAGCTTCGGTCGAACACACACCGCCATTTGTCGTAGTTTGTTTACTTTGCGGCGTATCCGTTCCGCCGCTGTCGTTTTCATCCTTACACGCAAGCCATCACGAAAAATATCAGGAAAACAAAGCCGAAAGTTTTTAGAGCATTCATAATTTTTTCTCCTTATGCATATTCGTTGCCATTTTCGTCAATCTCTACGGTCTTTTGCGACACGATCAGCCAGCGTCCGTCGCGGCGGATGAAACCGATTGTTCCGCGTTCGATATACGGCTCGTATGTTCCCTTTTCAAAGACGCTGCGGCGGGTTACGGTTTGAATGCAGTGAATCAACGCTTTGTCCTTTGTTTTATCAACTAATTCCACGTCGTGAATGTTGTAAGAAACGAAGTTTTTATCAATCCGTGCGTTTTTCAGAAGTGCGTTTTTGCCGTATATGTCTTCGTATTCGCCTTCGTTAAAACGTGCTTCGTATTCGTCGGCGAGATATTTTTCAATTCCGATTTTGTTGCCCTTCGCCAACGCCTCGTTAAACTTGCGGGCGATTGCCGTCAGTTCCGTCAAAAGCTGTTCGTCCGCGTCATAAACGGGCGTTCCGCAATACGTGCATTCCGTCTGTTCGGCTTTTAACTTCGCCCCGCATTCACTGCATTTGTTTATCATTTTTTTTGTTATGAATACTAAAATTAGCGTAAAAAATCCGAGTAGCGTAAAAAATCCGAGCATGGATATTAAGCTGCAAACCAAAAGAATTAATAAAACGATGCCGAGCATTTTTACTTTTTTTGCAACAACAAGATGCTCGCCTGTCATTTCCGTAAGATTTCTTTGTTAAAAAAATTCTTTTTTATTCTTTGCACATAATCATCCACCTCCGGGTATCGTCGGCATTTTATCTAAAATATCGAATAGAAAATTATCATAGACATCAAATCCGTTTCTCAGAGTTCGCCGCACAATACGCCCGTTTAACGATTCCACCAACCCGCCTTGAGAGCTTAGGTAGCCGGGAAAAGCGGGACGCTGTTGTGCTGTAAAAGCTCTCACCCTAACTCCGGGTAATATACGGGACAGTTCATTGACGATTGAATCGTTTTGACCGACCTGGCAGCCGCCTAAAATTATTACGGCATCTTGAGCAAAAAAAGGTTTCATTTTTTTGAATGTTTCGCCTTCCTGTCCGAAACCTTTACATCCGAGTCTGAGTTCATTAAAACCTATATTCTGATGAAACCCATCGCCGTGTCCGATGATCGTCAAATGTCCGATTTCCCGCGTCCCGCTGCCGCAAAGTATTCGGATTTTGTTTTCTAATTCATCCAAGCCGTTTATCACTATGCAGTTTCCGAATCGTTGTAAAGCCCAACCGCTCGCTAAAGTGTTAAAGACACCTCCAGCCGACGGTTCTGACACCGTTAAATTTACTTTTTGTTTCATTGGTTTTAATCCTCGCTCAATGTAAATTTTTAAATTGTAAAAACTGATAAATTCATTTGCGAAATGCTGCTGTTTCGTATGAAATACCTGCCAATCCGATTAATAAAACAAATAAAATCAAGATTATATTTTTTTTTCATTTTTTTCTCTCCTAAGGTTTTTCTCAATAAAGTTATTTATTTTCTAATGCGACAAAACCGGAAAAAGCGGCTCAAAAAAATTAAATACGGAAAATCCGCACGAAGTAAAAATTTAAAAAATTTACTTCTTTTGCCGCCGCCGGGTAACTCCGGCGGCGGATGATTTGGCACTCAACTGTGTAGAATTCCACCTAACATCTTTAATAAAGATTGGTCGGTTACGGGCTGACATTCATATTTGAGCGATTTTGATTCATTGACGGGCTGACATTCATATTTGAGCGATTTTCGTTCATCGTATTTGTCGCCGGCGTTTCACTTTTCGTGCTACTGCTAACTGTATCAATATCAGCCAAAACATATTCGTCGTTGATTTTTGTAAAAACCCAGAGAAATTTGCTGCCTTCGGCTTCAACATCATACAAGTAAAAAGTTAAACCTTTCTGGTCTTCCGTTTTCTGAAAGCTGACTTTGTAATCCCGCATCGCATAACCCTTTATCGAATTGCATTCGCGTTCAACCGGCTGTTTTTCGTCCGGGTTTTCATAATTGGCGATACAAGTATGAAGTTGATCCGGGGCGGGAGTATTTCTGCATTTATCCCGATTTATAAAATGCTTTGCAGCATTTTCATAATCTCCGTTTTTGCAGTATTCAACCAACTGCTCGACCGGATTTTCAAATAATTTTTCCTTGGAAGTATTTGACTCATCTGAATTCGTCAGTTCCGTATTCGTCAATTCGGTATTTGTTTCTTCATCTTCATTTGTAGATTTTTTGCCGAAATCAAACAAATCCGAATTACATTTGCAGCTTATAAGTAAAAGAATTGTAAAAACAATTATCAAAGAATTTTTATTTTTCATTTTTTCTCCTAAATATCCTCAAAATTTAATTCAACCGATGTTCCGTCCGCTTTTAACCATTTGCCTTCAACAACAATGCCCGAATGCGGAGCTTCGTGAATTTCCAAAAATTCGCCCTCTTTTATCGTCAGATAATCCTTTTCCGCCATCTCGTATTTTTTGCCGTTGACGGTCATTGAATACTTTGAATCTATTTCTCCTTTTCTTCTCCCGCTTGTAACATCCGAAGTTTTTATATGTTTGTTCTGAATCGGAGCGATGAGTATTTTTTTGCGACCTTCTCTAATATCTTTGTCAATTAAAGTATCCTTTTTTTTCATAAAATAGATAAAGGCAGCTAACAATAGGAGAACTGCCGCAACGATTAAAAGAATTATCAGGTCTAAACCTAAAATAAAATAAACGAGAAAACCCGCCGCTAAAAAGAAAATTCCGACAGCGAAAAGACATCCGTTACCAATCTTTTTTTCTTTCAATTTGGTGATGTCATCTTGTGTAAGTGCAATTGTTTGAATTGATTTTTCCATTTTTTTTACGAAAGAAAGCAGTTTGTTTTTTTGCTTTTTAACGCTTCTCCTTTACTGTATTTTTTTCTTAAAATTTAATGCAGGAAATTAAGAAGCTGTTTGAAAACTCCTTTCTATTCGCTGAAAGCGAAATTTTCGATAGCGTCGGGTTGAGCCTTTGGCTTACCCGACGTTAAGTTAGAAAAGGTTCTCCGACGCTGTAAGTGTCGCATTTATCGCCAGATGTAATGGCTCAC
>JBGTKR010000290.1:0-2446 GCA_041744535.1 Pyrinomonadaceae bacterium | reverse complement strand
TTTTGTTAAACCGAAAACTTTTCCATAATTTAAAAGGCAAGCGTTATGTTCGGATGCCGTTAAAACCAGATCAATTAAAAGACGTGCATCGTCAAACTGTCCGTCAAAGTAAATTATTCCGCCCGAAAGATTTTCCCGTTTCATATTCGGAAGTCTTTCAAGCGTTTCTTTTTTCGATAAAACTTTTGATTTTCCAAAACTATATTTTCCCGAAAGAAGATCGTAAGTTTTAAGTCCGATTCTATAATAGAATTTTTGCCATAAATTGTAACAAGGAACAATAAACGCTTGCGAATGAACAATATGCGGAGCATTCTGTTTCAAAATTCCGCGTTCTTTTAAGGCTTCCCGAACGAGTGATAAATTTCCCTGTTCAAGATAGCGAACTCCGCCATGAACAAGTTTTGTCGAACGGCTCGAAGTTCCTTTGCCGAAGTCATTTTGTTCTAAAAGCAAAACATCAAATCCGCGAGTTGCCGCGTCCAAAGCACAACCGACTCCGCTTGCACCACCGCCGATTATTATAATGTCGTAAGGGTTTTGGCGGGTTTTGATGCGATTTAATGTTTCTTTTCTGTTCATTTGCCGGATAAAAAAAATAGAACGCGGATTTCACGGATTAGGCGAATTAACGCGGATTTTCTTAAAATTAAAAAATCCGCGATTATCCGTTCACTCCGCGTTATCCGCGTTCTATTTAAGTTTAATAAAGTTCAACAAATACCGCCTACTGCTACTGCTACTGCCATCTGCTTACTGTTTTTACCTTTCCCCGCGAGCCATTTCCGTTTCGGTTTCTAGTTTGACGGCGAGTTTTTTTGCTCCGGGCTGATCCATCGTTTCGATCCAACGTAGGGATTCGTCCAGAATGCGGAGTTGATATTGTTTCCAATTGGGCAATCCGGCGACTGCACCAAATTCGCCGTCATAAAAAGCGGTTCGCGGCGGGCGGATTCTGTCGGTTATTCGGCGGTCAACGGCGAGCATCATTGTCGGGATATTTGCTTGTTCGACGGCACGGGCGATTATTCCCAGAGTCTGATGACAAAGCGGCGAAGCGGGAATAAGCAATGCGGCTTGAACATTGTAGCGGACGAGTCTTTCGGCAATCTTCGGGGCAAGTTCATCGGCAACGGCGGCGGCATTTGGAATGTAACTGCTCAAGCTCCACCAGACGTGATTTAGTCTTCCGATAACGGCATTGTTTTCATATTCGAGCAGGCGTTCGACGGGAATTTGGGCGTTCATATCTTCTAAAACCGCTGTCGGATCGTAACCTCTCGCCGCATATTTTAAGTCTTCACCTTCGACTTCAATCGGGATTTCCTTGTAAGATATATCGCCGTTTCTCGATTCAATGTCAAACGGCTCTGTTCCGTCAATAAACGCTCCAGCGGAAGAAATTAATGCCAAATTCAGCATTGGCAAAGCACGTCTGGCGGCTGTAAAGGGTGCGTAAGTGTTTTCAACAAAAGGATAGTTTCTCAGGCTTTCGCTGTCGTTCCATTTTGAGAAACGAGCTGCAAATTCACTCTTTTTTTCGATAAGTTCCATAAATTTACTGAACTACTTTAGATGATCCGGGAATTCAAATTCCGGTATTATATCGTCTTTTTTATTTTTTGCGGCAATCACCGATTTAGTTCGGGACATTGTAAAAAACGCCAGAAGTGCGGCGATCATTGCGGTTATTAGAATCCAGACCGAATACTGATGCCACATATCGAACTGCATTTTTATTGTATCGTCGGCGGGAAGTTGGCTGAGCGGAACTTTGCTCATTCCTCTCAGATGCTCCAGATACAAACCGATCACCACCTGTCCCGCACCGCAAGCCAAACCGACGATCAGGAGCAGAACTCGTTCAACCCAAACCCTTATTTTTCGGATTTCGCCGCGTGGGATGAAAGATAATGCGAGCAGAACAAAGCTGATTATTACTCCGCTGAAATTGATGATCGTCAGCGTCCGGTTGACGACAAATCCCGCCAATTCCCTCGAAGGCAAAACGCTGAAAACGCTCGGAGCAACCGCAAAACTAAAAAAACAAGCCGCACCGAGCCATAAAGCTATTAAAAGAAGTTCTATTTTCGATATGATTTTCATTGTTAAAATACTGCTTAAAACTGTTTAGATATTATGAATTCTTTTATTAAAAAGGGCAAAAGCCGGAAGTCCGAATATTTATTAGCGATAGATTTATGAAAAGTTTTTGCGAAAGTGTCTGAGAGTTCAATTAAAGTGAGATTCCGATTAGCTGAAAAGGTCTTTACTCCAACTTTTTATTGACCTATTAAAAAATTGTAAATATTTAGCTTGATTTTAGTTAGCATTTTATTGCATAATTAGTTTGGCAAACATTTATAAACAATGTTTGACCACCCGCTCTGAGAATGCTCAAATCCTATCCCCGGAAAATCTATACATTATTTCTCTACCCTTCTTA
>JBGTKR010000289.1:0-3379 GCA_041744535.1 Pyrinomonadaceae bacterium | reverse complement strand
TTTTCGGCAATATTTCCGCCGATAAACGAATCTTTATAACTCGCCGGATCAGGCGGGAAAATCAAACCGAATTTTTCAACCGCTTGCTGTAATTCAAAAGTCTTGATTCCGGGTTGGCAAATCGCGTAAAGATTTTCCTCGCTGATCTCGACAATTTTATTCATCCTGTCCGTCCCGACGACAATCCCGCCATCAATCGGAACTGCTCCGCCCGTATAACCGACCCCGCCGCCGCGTGCCGTTACGGGAAAAATTTCGACATTCGCAAGTTTCAGAATCTCTGAAACTTCTTCCGTAGTTTCAGGAAACAAAACCGCTTCCGGCGGAAACTTCTCTTTCACAGCATCTGCCCCATAAGGCTCAACCTTGTCCGGCTCAACCAAAATATTTTCACCGCCGACAATTTTAGATAACTTCTCCAAAACCTCCGGCTTAGAAGCATTCGTCGTCGCCCGACCTTTGGAATCGAAATGGATTGACTTAAACATTTTTTAAGCGGCTTTTTTTCCGTCCTTGTCTTCTGTTTTTTCCTTAGCAAAAGAAACAACCTTTCGACCACTTTTTTCCTGTTCTTTGCGGACGTATTCGAGCATTTTACGAACATCGTAATCGAATTTACTTGCAAATTCTTGGCGGTGTTTATGGATTTCTTCAACAATTTTATCCTTCATCAATTTTGTTCTCCTTTCTCATAATCTCCTGCGGTGTGCAGACAATCGGCGGTTCGTAATTAAATTCACGGCAGATTTTCTCGATACGCCGAAAAATAAACGCATTAGCAATGTGCCTGCAATTCAAAGTTAGCAAAAAATCAACTTCGTGAACAGAAGAAACTGCAATGTGTGAAACGTCTGCGGCGGCTTTTGTCGGCAAAATTTTTGCCTTTGTAATTTCTTCGGCAAGCAAAATTACATCTTCGTTAATGTCGAGGAACGGAATATCTCTAATTAAATCGAGTCGTTTTTCCGCCATTAGCTTATCGCCTCTACCGGCTTCATCAAAAACGAGTTTAGAAACATAAAGATCAAATTCCTGCCGATAATCTTCCCACCATTCTTGAACAAGAATCTGATTTGCATTAACGACTACATCACGACTCGGACGTGCCATAAGATAGCTGACAATTGATGTTTCGATATAAACTTTTGGTTTCATAAAATATTCTCACCGCCGACAATTTTTGCTAATTTTTCTAAAAGTTCCGGCTTAGAAGCATTTGTCGTCGCCCGACCTTTGGGATCGAAATGGATTGATTGAACATAAAATAATTTCACCACAGAGGCACGGAGAACACAAAGGAAGATTTATATGTGAGATTTTTTGTAAATTGATTATTTAAATAAACTTGGCTGTTCGTCATCTTCCTGCTCATAACCTTCGGGAAACCAACGATAAATATTCAGATCGCAAAAACCCTTTTCGCTGAATTCGATTCCTTCGTCTTCGAGCAATTTTTGCTGGATATTAAACGGCACTAACAATTTTCCCGTCGAACAGCCGCCTTTTGAATTGATAACTCTCTGCCACGGGATTTTTTCCGTATCGGCGGCGTGCATTACGTAGCCGATGGTTCGGGCGGTGTAGCCTTCGCCGAGAATTTCGGCAATTTGTCCGTAAGTCATAATTTTGCCAGTCGGGATTTCGCGGACAATTTTATAAACTTTTTCGCGGTAGCTTGGTTCATCCACTCTATTCATAAAAACAATTTTAGCCCCGAATCACACAAATTGCCACAAATAAGAGATAAAATAATACCAATTCAAATCGTCGTGTTTTAACTTCATCATCCAAAAAATTGCGAGAAAAATTTGAGTCGCCTGTATAATATTTGCATCGGTACGTTACAGTATCTAAATAATATCAGAGTTTAAAAAATGGCGGAATTGGTAAAAGATAAGGCAGGAAACATTATACTCAATAATTTGGAGTATTTGGATGAAGTAATTGAAGCCACCATAATAAATTTGTTAGAAGAAGAAAATATTGACTGCGAACAAGAATTTATGTCGGAACTTCAATACATCTATGATACTTATGTTGCAAGAGAAAAATATGGTAAGCAACTTAAATAGTTCAACAAAAATTTATCAAGGTGATTGCCGTGAAAAACTTGTTATGTTTGATGACGATACTTTTCAGGCGATTATCGCCGATCCACCTTACTATCAGGTTCTACTCGAAGAAAATTGGGATAATCAGTGGAAGACGGAAGAAGATTATCTCGAATGGACGGAAGATTGGATAAAAAAATGCGGCAAATTATTAAAGGATGATGGACTATTTTTTATCTTCGGACAACTCGGCAAACGTGAACATCTTTGGCTTCACTTATGTTCGATGGCGACTAGAAAATTGCAGTTTCACGATATGTTAATTTGGGATCGAGCCGTCGGTTACAACGAACGCTACGATAGTTTTACACCTTGCTATGAAATGATTCTCGTGCTTCGTAAATCGAAAGAAGTAAAACCATATTTTGATAAAGATGCCGTGCGGATTCCATATAGTGAAGCAAAAATCCAGCAATATCTAAAAGACAAACGATATAAAGATTTGGACGCAAGAAAAACACATCTTGAAAAAGGAAAATACGCAACGAACATTTTGCGTGTTCCGAGTTTAAAAGGTTCGTCAAAAGAAAAAGTCGGGCATCCTTCACAAAAACCAATAAAGCTGATCGAAATGCTTATTCAATCTGCAACACGCGAAAACGATTTTGTTCTTGATCCTTTTCTCGGTTCGGGAACAACGGCTTTAGTCTGTCAAAATCTAAACCGCAATTTCGCAGGAATTGAAATTGAACAAGAATATATTGAAATGACTAAAAGCCGTCTGCAAAAAACTCAAGCCGATTTGTTTAGTAAACTTTCGGCTTAAAAACTCTTGCACCAGAAATAAAAGGATTCGGAACTGATTTACCGAACAGCAAACAATTAATATTTCGGTAAGGTTCTTTTTCAGCAAACGCACTCCAAAATGTTTTGAAAGGCAAACCACATTGCAAACGCCTTTGAATTTTTGAATCAATTTTTGGATTCAAGACAATTTTTGTTTTAGCAAATAACTTCTTAATTTCCTTCGCTGATTTTCTCACTTCGCTGTAATGCGTTTCTCGATTTTTGATTGTTGAATCAAGCAACTTTAAATCTTGTTCCACCAATGGACTGAAAAGATTTTTCCAATCTTGTTTTGTGATTTTCACGGCTTCAACTGCTACGAAATTTTTGTTTCCATCTTCTTGTTCCCAAAAACCAACTATTAACAAAAAATCTTCGTCAATCTCAAATTGTCTGAGTGCATCGCCGAAACCAATCGGACTTCGGTTTTTGCAGGTTTTAATCGAACCAGGCAAATCACGCACCTCCTCTGGAATGATTGG
>JBGTKR010000288.1:0-2401 GCA_041744535.1 Pyrinomonadaceae bacterium | reverse complement strand
AAAAATGTTCACCCGGAAGATTTGGAAGTGCATTATTCAAAATCGCCTTTAGTTGAGGAATTATGCGTTCTCGGAGTCGAAGATAAAACCGCTGAATTTCAAGGAGCGGAAAAACTCGTCGCCGTCGTCATTCCCGATTTTGAATATTTAAAGCAGGCAAACATCACGAATTCAAAGGAAATGATTCGTTATGAATTAGATAATCTGGGGAGAGAACTGCCCGAATATCAAAGAGTTAGAGATTATATCGTCCGTGCCGAACCGATTCCGCGAACCGCGACGCGAAAAATAAAACGCTTTGAATTGCAAAAGGAAATTCAGGAAAAAGGCTTGACCGACGGCGATCTTAAGGAAGCAAACACGCGGCAATTGACCGAAGCGGACAAAGATTTATTAAACTCGAAAGCCGGACAAGCGTTAATTTCCGCCATTGAAAAACAAAAACGCGAAGTTCCCGAAATCCATCCCGAACAAAATCTCGAAATTGATCTGCGACTCGATTCGCTTTCGCGGGCGGAAATCATCGCTTCGCTCGAACAAACTTTCGGATTCGAGTTTGATTCAAAAGAGATAACTTCGGCGTTTACCGTCGGCGAAGTTATTAAATTGGTTCAAAAAAGTGCGAATTCCGAAAACTTCAAAGGCGAAATTTCAACTGATTTTAATTGGAACAAGATCGTCAAGGAAACAAAACCGAACGAACTGCCGGAGATAAAAAGCATTCATCGGCAAAGTCCGGCTTCGACGATTTTTGCGTATGTTCTGTTAAAAGTAATAAACTTGTTCAGTAAAATTCTTCTACGGCTGGAAGTTTCGGGAATTGAAGAAATTGAAAAACTCGAAAAACCGTTTCTGATCTGCCCGAATCATCAGAGTTTTATTGATCCCGTGATCGTCAGTTCGGCTTATCCATACTCGATCTTAAAGGACATATTCCACGTCGGAGCAAGCCAGTATTTCAGAGGCTTTTTCACCAGCCGCCTCACGGATTTCATAAAAACCGTCCCGATTGATGCCGATTCCCAAATCTTAAAAGCAATGAAAGCCGGAGCAGTAGGTTTAAAAAACGGTAAAATTCTCAATATATATCCTGAAGGTGAACGTGCTTTTGACGGCGAACTTCACAAATTCAAAAAAGGTGCGGCAATTCTCGCCACCGAATTAAATTTGCCAATCGTTCCCGTCGCTTTAGACGGACTCCACAAAGTCTGGGCAAGAGAATCCAGCAAAATCAGACTCGCCAAAGTAAAAGTAAAATTCGGTAAACCCTTTTATGCGAATGAATTTGTTGACGCGGAAATGAACGAAGAAGAAAAATATCAAGTTGTAACAAACGAATTGAAACGGAAAATAAAATTGATGCTCGATGAAATGCGAAATTAAGATCGTCTATAAAAATTCTTAAGATAAATTATTTTAGAAAAGACACCGGTAGAATACTTGATAATTAGGATTTGAAATAACGCCGGATAAATCGGCACAAATAAATGTATTGATCAAAAGTCGTTTCATAGCAGATTCGGCTTTTTTATATTTTTAGATTTAGTTTTGCCGGACAAATCTGATAATTTGTAAGCATATTAATTTTACAGAGGTGAAAAATGAATATGCCTTCAATAACGATAAATTTCGGCAGAATTTTAATTTTGATTGGTGCTATCGGTTATATTTACGGACTGACGACGGCTTATGCGAGTCCGACGGCTTTGATTCCGGCATTTTTCGGGTTTGTTTTGTTAGTTCTCGGATATGTTGCCCGTGCCAAAGAAGATTTGCGAAAACATCTGATGCACGCGGCAGTTGTCGTGGCATTGATCGGTTTTCTGGCTTCTGCCGGAAGACTTGTTTCAAAATTCGGCGAGATACAACTTACGGCGGCTTTTATTTCACAGATTGCGATGGCTTTGACCTGTTTATTGTTTGTAATTATTAGCGTTCGGTCATTTATAGACGCGAGGAAAAACTCCTAATAAATAAATAAAAGGCGGAAACCCGAATGTAAATGAGGGTGTTGTTTGGAAACTGACTTGACTATATTCTATCAGCACCCTCCATAGCTGTCGGGTTTCTGCCCTTTATTCAACGAAAACAGCAGGTTTTCCGTTTAGCGGAAATTCTTTTTCATAGACATTCGTCAAATTCAATAGAACATCTTCCGACCAATTTTTTCCAACCAATTGCAAACCTATCGGTAAATTTTCACTTGAAAGTCCGCAGGGAACAGAAATGCCCGGAATGGCGGCGAGATTTGCCGAAGCGGTGTAAATATCGCTTAGATACATTGCCAGCGGGTCGTCGGATTTTTCGCCGATTTTAAAGGCGGTTGTCGGCGAAGTCGGCGTAAGAATCGCATGGCATTTTTCAAAAGCGTTGTTAAAATCCCGTTTGAGAAGCGTGCGGA
>JBGTKR010000287.1:0-13123 GCA_041744535.1 Pyrinomonadaceae bacterium | reverse complement strand
ATAATGAGTATTGAAGATAACAATACAACATTGGTTTGGCATAGACCTGACTTGGGGAAAAACTTTATATTTAAACGTGTTCAATAAACCGGAAGGCGGCTAGAATGGTTCATTTTGTGCCGAACCTACCGGAAATTGAATTGTAAAATCAGACATTTTGACCAAATCTGTTTGGTTTCTCGAAACTAAGATCGCTTCATTTGCGATTGCAAACGAAGCGATTTTTGAATCTGTTTTTCCGTTGCAAATTTATTCTAACCATTTTTTATCAGAAATTAAGTGGTTATCTCAATAGTCAAAATATCGTCTTTGGATGTTAAATCCCGGAACAAACAAAGTATAGCGATAAATAAAACAGCTTCACGATTGAAAGCTTATCGCACCGCTGTTGGAAATTAACAAATAAAAATCTAGGAGAAAATAAAATTATGAAAAATCTAATTATCGTTCTTTGTTTAGCGGCATTTGCTTTTACATTTGCCTTTACAGGATTAACAAACAATGTTGCGGCTGCCGGAACTCAATATGATGTACAAACTGCACATAACTGTGCCAAAAACACGGATTCTGATTGCAAATGGGAGAATGGCGGAACTTGGACACTTGGTGCAAATGAGAGTCCGTTAGAGTTAAGATTCGCTTCGGGTAATGGAGTAGATAGACACGATGGCGGAAAAACATTGATGGGACAAGTCAAGTTTGACCAAAAAGTCGGGATGCTTGGTCTTAAAGCAGAACGAACCAGCGGTAACAACTTTACCGTCTATACAAAAAAGGTAATGAAAACTGGAAAAATGATGGTAACTGGGTGATCGGTGGAAGTAGGGGACGTTCCGTTATCAAGTTCGATGCAAAGTCAAAAGACGGCGGTAAAACTCTTGAAGGTTGGATCACCTATGACGGAGAAGGTCCAATACACTTTAAAGCTGCTAAAAAGTAATATTTTTAGCATTTTATAACAACTATTCCCCCTTGCAAAAAGCCCATATCGTAAAGAATAATGGGCTTTTTGCATAACTATAGTTTCTGACCAAATTTGGTATAATTTATCTTAGAAAGATGTCCAACTAAGAAAAATCTTAAAACTTAAATGAATTAAAAATCATCAATAAGTTATCAGTAGGGCTTTCTCATAAAAAAATGAATCATTGAAAATAAAAGAGCTACGAAGATGTAAGGACAGCATCCCGCTGGCTGTCAAGAAACCGGGACGGTTTCTTGCATTTTACATTTGAACTTTGCGGCGTTGAAGAAGCGGCGGCGGGACGCACGCCACGACTGCCACCGAAACGGATGGCGTTACGTTACGTTTTTATGAGAAAGCCCTAAAGTTATCAGTTAATAAGTAGCTTATGAACTTTTAAATGTGATAAAGTGAGAATCTAATGCGTGAAAAATTTATGAATAAACAGACGTTTTTTTGTATTGTCGGTTTTAAGAAATCGTTAGTAGGGATTTTTACTTTTTGTGCCTTCGTTTTTTGTTTATCGTTGAATGCTTATGCACAAAAAACTGAATCTAATGATTCGCCTGTTATCGTTCAACCGGGTTCGCCGGGGCAGGCGACGAAGATTTTGCCGCCTGCGACGACTGCGAAATTGCCGCCCGTTTCAAAAATGGATGTAAAATTTATGCAGGGTATGATTCATCATCACGCACAGGCGGTCGAGATGGTCGCACTTATCGAATCGCGGACGGAGAATAAGGAAGTTCGTCTGTTGGGATCGCGTATCAGTCATTCACAGGCGGAAGAAATCGAATTTATGAAGCGTTGGCTTGAAATTCGCGGAGAAAAAACTTCGATGGCGATGCCGGAAATGGACAAAATGGATATGACCGATATGGATATGTCGAGCCATAATCATAAACAGATGCTGATGCCGGGAATGTTGACGGCGAAACAGATGAAAGCTTTAGCGGATGCTAAGGGTGCGGAATTTGATAAATTGTTTTTGACCGGAATGATCCAGCATCACACAGGTGCTTTGGTAATGGTTGACGAATTATTTAAGACGGCGGGAGCGGGACAGGAAGCCCAATTGTTCAACTTCGCCACGGACGTTGATAGTGGTCAACGGGCTGAAATCAGGATTATGCAGAATATTTTGGGGAAATAATTTAAGCACCCAAGCAAAATTAGATTAAACTTTATTTGAAAACTTATAATCTTCCTTTGCGGCTTGGCGGGAAATAAATTCTCCAAAAAGTAAGACTTCCGCAAAGTCGCAAAGGAGCAAAGAAGAATCAAAGAAGAATCAAAGAAGATTTAACCTATTTTTGCACGAGTGTTTAGTGGAAACTCAAAAATTAGAATAAAATTGAAGAAACAGAACGCGGATTACACGGGTCATTGTAGATTTATTTAATAAAATATCTGCGGAAGTCTGCATAATCCGCATACTATTCTTTTCTTAATTCAATTTCTGATCTCAAAGTTTGAACACAACTTCTTAAAGGAAAAAATATGAATTTAATTAAAAATACTGTTTGGCGTTTAGTAACCGCTTTTTTTGTTGTCGGTTTGTGCTGTTTGACCGTAATTCAGGCACAAAATAATGAATCTGCTCCGAAACTTCCCGCAGGGATGACGGGTTCGGATGCGAAAGACCCGCGGGCGAAACTGTCGCCGGGTTTATATGATGCGGGCGAAGCGGCGTTCGGGATGAAGCATCTTTCGCTGGTTAAGAAGCCGGGTGCGTTTCAACTCGGAACGGATGACCCGAACGACCCGAGAGTCAAAAAAACTTTGGGACTTCTCGGCACTAGCGATACGTCGCAGATTCCAAAAAATCAACAATTGGTTATCGCCCAACTCGCATTTGCCAATTCCGATCTGGCGTTTCAGGACAATCGTCTTTTCCTTGGAAATTTTTACGGCGTAAATATCTACGACATTTCAAATCCGGCACAGACAAAGTTATTAACTTCAATTGTATGTCCCGGCGGGCAGGGCGATGTTTCGGTTTATAAAAATTTGCTGTTTATGTCGGTCGAGCAGCCAAACGGACGTTTGGATTGCGGCACTCAGGGATTTCCTGCTCCCGTCGCGGGACAAGGAAACGCTCCGTCGGTGGAAAAAGACCGCTTTCGCGGTGTAAGGATTTTCGATATTTCAAACATAAAAAATCCGAAGCAGGTCGGTGCGGTGCAAACCTGCCGCGGCTCGCACACGCACACGCTCGTAACCGATCCGAAGGATAAAAACAACGTCTATATTTATGTTTCGGGAACGTCTTTCGTCCGTCCGGGCGAAGAACTCTCCGGATGTTCGAACGGTCTGCCGGATAAAAATCCCGATACTTCCCGCTTTAGTATTGACATTATCAAAGTGCCGGTCGCATCGCCCGAAAAAGCCGAAATCGTGGCAAGTCCACGCATCTTCGGCGATGAGAAAACAGGAAAAATTAACGCTTTAACCGACGGCGGATCGCACAATAGTGATGGAAAACCACGCGATACCGATCAATGCCACGATATTACCGTCTATCCTGAAATCGGACTCGCCGCCGGTGCGTGTTCGGGAAACGGCATTTTGCTCGACATCAAAGACCCGGCGAATCCTAAGCGGATTGATGCCGTCAATGACAAAAATTACGCCTACTGGCATTCGGCGGCATTTTCCAATGACGGGAAAAAGGTCGTCTTTACCGACGAATGGGGCGGCGGACTCGGTGCAAGATGCCGCGAAAACGACCCGAATGTCTGGGGTGCGAATGCAATCTTCAATCTTGATGACAACAAAAAACTCAGTTTTGTCAGCTACTACAAATTGCCCGCGGCACAGACCGACACCGAAAACTGCGTCGCACACAACGGCTCCTTGATTCCCGTTCCCGGCAGAGATATTAAAGTCCAAGCCTGGTATCAGGGCGGAATTTCCATAATGGATTTTACCGACGCAAACAATCCCGTCGAAATCGCCTACTTTGACCGCGGACCGATTTTTTCCGATATGCTCGTTCTCGGCGGTTCTTGGTCGGCTTACTGGTATAACGGACAAATCTATTCATCGGAGATCGCCCGCGGTTTGGACATTTTTGAACTGACACCAACCAAGTATCTGACGCAAAACGAAATTGACGCGGCAAAAACCGTTCGGGTAAATGAATTAAATGTCCAGAGTCAGCAAAAATTTGAACATACGAACAATTTAATCGTCGCTAAGGCGTATATTGACCAGCTTGAGCGTTCGATTTCGTTGGGAGTTGAACAAATTTCCGGTCTTCGACAGGCGATTGATAAAGCTGAAAGTTCCAAAATGAATGCAGAAAGTTTGGCAGAACTTAAAAGTTTTGTTCCGGCTCTGGAGAAAAAAGCCGAAATGCTTAAAAATACTGCAAGCTCAGATCGTTTGAAGTCTTTGGCTAAACTTCTTTCTCAACAGAAACTTTGAAGTTTATCCAAAGTTGATTATTTGAAACTTGTGCAAATTAGAAATTTATGAACTCCCTTCGGAATAGATAATAACTGATAGATCATAGATGAAAGATTTATCTATCAATTATCTTTAATCCATTCCGAAGGGTAAAATGTTAAAAACAAAGCTGCTTTAATATGCACAGGCTTCGATTATTTAAATATTTAACGGAGAAGAATCGCTGCAAGTAAGATCAAAGTTGTAAGGACTAAATAATGAAAGCAGATTCTAAAACAACTGATAAACAATTAACGGAAAAAAGTAGTTCCTTTGCACCAATTTCAAATAAGGAAACGGAAGTATTGATTTTAGGCACACTTCCGGGCAAAAGGTCTTTAGAACTTGAGGAGATTTGTAAGAAATGGGAACAAATTTTGAACAACTAATTGATGTTACGCAGATGTTCAACTTAAATTATTTAATTTGTTTATTCCAAAATAGTTTTTTTGATCTGGCAACCTTTTTTGATGTCTGAATCTCTATTAACTGTATATAAAATCTAAATATCCGAGTAAAAATTATGCGTTTAGTTTGCCGATTCTTCGTCTTGCCAATCATTTTATTGTTTTCGGTTGTCGGATTTTCCCAAACTTCTAATGAAGCAAAAATAATTAAGCAAAAGCAAAAACTTATTTTATTGGAACAGATTTTGAGTGATATTCCGAATTTGAAACTTGCTCAAAATCGGGCGGTGGCTTATGCGAAGGTCGGGGATTTGTTATGGGATTTTGACAAGAAAAGAGCGAATCGGGAATTTCAAAAATCATTTGACGAATTGATTCAAGCCCGTTCTGAAATGGAAGAATATCTGGAAAAAAGGTCGCTTTTTTCGGATGGAAATAATATTCGTCAAAATATTCTTCAAACCATCGGCGGACGCGATGCGGGTTTGGCTTTGGAATTTATGCGAAAAAGCCGCGACGAGAAGATTTTAAAAGGTCTCGGTTTATTGAATCAGCCGAATAATCCTTTTTCGACTTCGACAAATGCTTCAAATTATCTGCAATTGGCTCAGGCGGAAACGCAGCTTGAACAGCAATTATTGAATAAAGCCGCCGACCAAAATCCCGAACAAGCCGTAAAATTATTAAAAGATGCAGTAAACGCCGGAGTAACTTACCAAACTTTTGATTTGCTCAAAAGGCTTTTTGAAAAGGATTCTGCGGCGGCAAATTCGCTGGCTTCAAAAATTGCGGATGAATTAAATTCCACAAAATTCACTTCGGAAAATAATAACGCTTACGTCAATTATATTGTCGCCGTCGCTTTTCTATACGAATTTAGCAGAAAAAAATCTCCGAATGAAAAATACTTAAACCTTAATGAAGATCAAATGCGTTTGCTTGCCGAAAAGGTTTTAAATTATGTGACGGAATATAGAAATTTTAACAGTCGCGGCGAAGACCCAAGAATAAATTCGATCATCGAAAAGTTTTTCCCGGAAAAGGCAAAGCAGTTTAAGACCGATAATAATGTTTATAAAAGAAATGTGCTTTACGGTGAATTTAATGAGGAAGTTACCAAACTTTTTGAAAACAATTCGAGTTCCCAAACGATCATTGAAAAATCAAAAAAATATCCCGATCCGGTTCGCCGTCAAGTGATTCAAAGTCTGTCCAATAAATTATTCCGGGACGGCGATAAAAATAGTGCAAGAATAGTTTTGAAACAGAATTTTTCGGGCGATGTTTTGGACGAAATGTTGAGAAACTTGGATTGGAGTTTGGCAAATAAGGCTGTTGAAAATGGGAATTTTGATGAGGCTTCGGGTTATATCAACAAACTTCACAAAAATATGCAGCACGGTTTTCTGCTTAATCTGGCACGAGCCGTTTACAGTAAAAATCCCGTAGAAAACAAAGACCGAGCCAAAGATTTCCTCCGCCAAGCACTTTCCGAAGCCTCGCCGGAATTGCGGGATTCCAGAGATTTTACGATATATATGTCTGTCATCACGGAACTTGTAGGAATTGACACGGATGAAGGTTTTCAATTATTTGAATCAATTATTCCCAAACTCAACGAACTCTCAAACGCCGCCAAACTCCTCTATGAATTTAACGGAAACGGCAATGTCCGCAACGGCGAATTCCTGTTAAGCAGCGGAAATTCGTGGGGTTTTGATTTCGGCAGTTTTCAGCAACAAGGCAAAGTTTTTGTAAATGCAGATTTTGACAGAACCTTGAAGTTAATTGACAGTTTTGAAAATCGGGAGATACGGATTGACCTGAAACTCCAACTTGCTCAAAGTGCTTTTAATTAAAATTCATTCAATTTAATTTTTTAATACTGCTTTTAAGGCTCTTCCCGTGTAAGATTTTTTATTTTTCGCAACCGCTTCCGGCTTGCCTTTCGCCACGACTTCGCCGCCTTTTGCACCGCCTTCGGGTCCGAGATCAATTATGTAATCGGCGGATTTTATTACGTCGAGATTGTGTTCGATGACGATGACCGTGTTGCCCGTGTCAACCAATCTTTGCAGGACATCGAGCAGTTTGTGAACGTCTGCGAAATGCAAACCGGTTGTCGGTTCGTCGAGAATATAGATGGTTTTTCCCGTCGCACGTTTTGATAATTCTTTGGATAATTTGACACGCTGTGCCTCGCCGCCGGAAATGGTTGTGGCGGATTGTCCGAGTTTTAAGTAGCCGAGTCCGACATCAATTAATGTTTGTAATTTTTCCTTTATTTTCGGGATATTTTCTAAGATCGGAAGAGCATCTTCAATTGTCGTGTCGAGCAGATCGGCGATTGATAAGCCTTTGTATTTTACCGACACAGTTTCGCGGTTGTAGCGTTTTCCCCTGCAAACATCGCAGGTTACATAAACATCGGGCAGAAAATTCATTTCGATACGTTTCATTCCCGCACCTTCGCAGGCTTCGCAGCGTCCGGTTTTGACGTTGAATGAAAATCTGCCCATTTTATAACCGCGTTCTCTCGATTCGGGCAGCATCGCATAAAGTTCACGAATCGGTGTAAAAACTCCGGTGTAAGTTGCGGGGTTTGAACGCGGCGTTCTGCCGATTGGTTTTTGGTCAATTTCGATTATTTTGTCAACATTTTTAATGCCTTCGATAGATTTGTGTTCGAGTGGTTCTTTAACCGATTTGTAAATTTCCTTTGCCAAAGCACGATACAAAATATCGTCAACCAGCGTGGATTTTCCGCTTCCCGATACGCCCGTTACAACCGTTAAAACGCCGAGTGGAAATGTTACGTTGATATTTTTTAAGTTGTGAGCCTTTGCACCTTTGACGACGATTTTCTTGCCATTCGGTGAACGCCTTTTGTCGGGCAGAGGAATTCCCAATTCGCCCGACATATATTTTCCCGTCAAGGATTTTTTGCTTTTCAAGATTTGTTTCGGTGTTCCTTTGGCGACAATTTCGCCGCCGTGAGTTCCCGCTTTTGGTCCCAAATCAACTACGTAATCTGCCTGTTCGATAGTTTCTGCATCGTGTTCGACAACCAAAACCGTGTTGCCTAAATCGCGTAATTCCCGCAGAGTTTCGAGTAATTTTTGATTATCACGCGGATGCAGACCGATGGAAGGTTCGTCCAAAACATACAAAACGCCGCGAAGCTGCGAACCGATCTGTGTGGCAAGTCTGATTCTCTGTCCCTCGCCGCCCGAAAGCGTTCCAGAACCTCGATCAAGCGTCAAATATCCCAAGCCGACACCGTTCAAAAATTCCAGACGATTTTGGATTTCCCGCAAAACCAATCCCGCAATTTTTTCCTCGCGTTTGTTTAGTTTTACTTCGCTGAATTTCACAACCGCATCTTCAATCGGCAAACTGACATAATCGCCGACTCCCAAACCGCCGACTTTTACCGCCAGACTGTCTTTTCTCAGCCGATGCCCGCTGCATTCGGGACACGGAACGGGCGAGATAAACTGCTCCAGAGATGTGCGGATTTTTTCCGAACCCGCATTGTGCATACGCTCCCGCATCACTTCAATCACGCCGTTCCAAGTCAATCGTTTTGTCCGACGGTAAAGTTTCATCGGCACTTTTATTCGTGAACCTTTGAAAAAATCCGACTTTATTTTTTCGGGCAAATCTTCATAATTCGCGTCAATCCTGATCGTTCCGTCATTTTTGTCATTGAAATTTTTGATCAAACCCATCAAGGCTTCTCTGATATAAGACGAAGCGGATTTATCAATTTCATCAATTAAAGCTAATTTATTTACAGAAACCGTCGGATCGGGAATTAAAGTCGAGGGCGAAACTTCCGCGACCGTGCCGATTCCGTCGCAATTTTTACAAGCACCGAATTTCGAGTTAAACGAAAATGAACGCGGCTCAAGCGGAGAGATGTTGATTTTACAATTCACGCACGCCATTTTTTCTGAATAGAGCATTTCATCGCCGTCAATTACCGAAACCAGAACCGCACCGTCGGTTAATTTTAAAGCCGTTTTAACCGATTCGTTCAAGCGTTCCTCGATTCCTTCCTTTATCAAAAGCCGGTCAACGACGACTTCAATCGTGTGATTAAACTGTTTTTTGAGTTTTATTTCTTCATCCAAATCCCGCAGTTCGCCGTCAATTCTGGCACGTATAAATCCGTCTTTGTGAAGTTTTTCGAGTTCCTTTTTAAATTCGCCTTTTCGTCCGCGAACAATCGGAGCGAGAATCATAATTCTTTCACCTTCGGGCAATTCGCGTATATTTTCGGTAATTTGCTCAACGGTTTGGCGTGTGATCGGGGCATCGCAGTTCGGACAATGCGGCGTGCCAATTGAGGAAAACAAAAGTCGTATGTAATCATAAATTTCCGTTACTGTTCCAACTGTTGAACGCGGAGAACGCGAAACGGTTTTCTGCTCAATAGAAATTGCGGGCGATAAACCTTCAACCGAATCAACATCGGGTTTTTCCAATTGATCCAAAAACTGCCGTGCGTAAGCCGAAAGCGATTCGACATAACGCCGCTGTCCTTCGGCGTAGATCGTGTCGAAGGCAAGCGAAGATTTTCCCGAACCCGATAAACCCGTAATCACGGTAAATTTATCACGCGGAATGTCTATGTCTATATTTTTGAGATTGTGCTGTCTTGCACCGCGAACAGAAATGTTTTTTATGCTCATTTGAATTTTGTCTTACGGATAAAATATGTGTCTATTGGCGAAACAAGTATTTTACCAATTCAAAATGAGCTATGCAAAAGCAAGAATTAACTACGAAATACACGAAAAACAACGAAATAATACGAAAAAAAAGAAAATTTGCAGAGAATGTTTTACTGTTTCTTATTGGTATTATTTCGTAATCAAAAATCTTTATCCGAGTTTTTCATTGACAAATGTGAAGATTCCCGTCGCTACGCTGACAACAATAAATGTTGCAATCGCCCGCCAAACCGTATCAACTACTTCATTTTGCCAGATCGCCCAGATACACAATACCGTGCAAATAACCAGAGAAAAAGTGATTATTACAAATGCGGTATTGCGAACAATGACCGGACTTAAAACGCCTTTTTTTTCTTTATTGTTAATTTTGCTTACCTCGTTGAATTTAGTTTCCATCATGGAATTATAGCAAACAAAAACAGGACATAGAAAATTCTATATCCTGTTTGCTTATAATTGTAAGAATATGTTTCCCGCGAAATACGCGAAATTACGCGAAAATAAAGCAAGAGATTTTTATTATTTCTTTTTTCGCGTAATTTCGCGTTTATTCGCTGGCATAATTCTTGTCTTATCTGAGAATTCCAAATACATCCCTTAAAATTTGTGTAGTTCTGCCAATCGGGTCTTTACGGATTTTCTTTTCTTCCTGAGCGACCATATAAAAAACGCCGTCGAGTGCTTTTTCGGTGATGTAGCCGTCCAAATCTTTGGCATCGTCGCCGAGGAACATTGCTATAAATCCGGCTTTGTCCATCATCGCTTTATAACTTTGTGTAACGCCCGTTTCGCCTGTAAAATCTTCGACAATCGGACGGAATTTACCGCGAAGTCTGTCTTCCGTCGTGCGTCGGAAAAATTGTGTAGCGGCATCGTCCTGCCCGCTGAATAAAATGTTTTTTGCGTCGGTAAAAGTCATTTGCCTGATCGAATCTACAAATACATCAACCGCCACCGGAACGGCTTTTTCCGCCGCTCGGTTCAAAGATAATTCAAAAGCATCTACTCGATCACCGTAACCTGCAAAACGTGCGACTTTCGCCGCCGATCGCAAAGATTTCGGCAGAGGAATCCGAACACTTGAATTGTTATAAAATCCGTTTTCCCGACCGAGATTATCAACCGCAAAAACAACGCCTTTGGTTAAAGCCTCTTTTAACCCGAGCGAAATTTTACCGTTGGAAATATTTGTATTTCTTTGATTATTTCGACTGGAATTTCTGCCGAAAATCTGTGCCGAAACATCAATCGAAAGCGACATCAGAACAAATAAAGTCATTGCAAAAGTTACTGACCTAATCCACATTATTTTTTTCATTTTTCCATCCTCTGATTTTTTGTAGAAGGGGAGCAAATCAATTATTCAGATGCTGTTAAATAAAAATATACTGTCTGAATTTACAATACTTTACATTGTTGTAAATTAATTAGATTCAACTATTTAGCTTTGCCTTGATGGGCAACCGCATCCTGCAATTTTTTGACAACTTCGGGATCACCCAGATAATAACTTTTGAGCGGCTTTAAATCTTCGTCCAATTCATAAACCAGCGGAATTCCCGTCGGGATATTATAGCTGACAATTTCTTCGTCGGGGATTTTATCGAGATGTTTGACCAAAGCCCGCAGAGAATTTCCGTGAGCGGCGATGATAATTTTTACGCCGTCTTTAATTTTCGGAGCGATTTCATTTTCCCAATACGGCAGGAATCTTGCGACGGTATCTTTGAGGCATTCGGTTTGCGGAAATTTTTCGCCGTCAAAACTTACATAGCACGGATGTTTTTCCATATGTCTTTCGTCATCAACAGCTAATTCCGGCGGCGGGACATCGTAACTTCTACGCCAAATTTGCACTTGTTCTTCGCCGACTTTAGCCGCCATTTCCTGTTTGTTCAACCCCTGCAAATCTCCGTAGTGCCGCTCATTTAAACGCCACGATTTAACGACCGGAATCCACATTAGATCCATTTCTTCTAAAATTATATGAAGCGTCTTGATCGCACGTTTTAATACCGATGTGTAGGCGAGTTCAAAAGTAAAACCTTCTTTTTTCAACACTTCACCCGCTTTTTTTGCCTCTAAGCGTCCCTGTTCGGTCAAATCCACATCCGTCCAACCCGTAAAACGATTCGTCTTGTTCCATTCGCTTTGCCCGTGCCTGATGACAACTAATTTGTACATTTTTATTTATTTCTCCGATTTCTTTATTTGCGATAAATGATAAATGTTTAATGATAAATGTTCAATCTATTTAGTTTTTCTTAACCCGCTTCTGAACCTTTTTACTTTTTAAATAAGCCTGAATTTCGCCGATCAGATAAAGCGAACCCGTAACCAAAATTAAATTGTTTTCACCCGCAAGTTCCCTTGCTTTTTCAAATGCTTTTGGAATTTCGTCAATGACAAAAATTTTGTCTTTATCAAATTCCGGCGGCACGAATTCGGCAATTTCTTCAGCCGGCATCGCACGCGGATTTTCCGGTGTCGTAAAAATAATCTGCCCGGCAAGCGGAAACAAAATCTTTGAAATCTCGTCCAAATTCTTCCCGCCCATCGCACCGAAAATCATTATCAAAGGTTTGTTATTTGATTCCAACAAATACTCGCGCAAAACTTTTGCACCCGCCACATTATGAGCCCCATCATATAAAATCCCATCATCGGAATACTCCAAACGTCCTTTATGTCTGGCATTTTGCAAGCCGTCTTTGACGTTTTCAGGCGAGATTTTAAATCCGATTTCGCAGAGTTCTTCCGCTAATAAAATTGCCGTCGTCGAATTTTCGATCTGATGTTTGCCGAGCAATCCCAACTTAATATTTTTATATTCGTTTTTGTCGGTTCTATATGTGATTAAATTTTTTGAATTCTCGATTTTGACTAGATTTGCCACAGTCGGCGAAACTTTTTTCTCCACACATTTCGACAAAATAATTCGCATCGCTTCATATTTTTGGTTGGCAATAACGGCTTTGACACCTTCCCGAATGATCGCCGCTTTTTCCACAGTAATTTTTTCAATCGTATCGCCGAGCGTTTTTGTATGGTCAAGATCAATCGGCGTAATCGCCACGATTTCCGCTTCCGTCGCCGTCGTCGCATCAAAACGCCCGCCGAGTCCTGTTTCTAAAATAGCAACTTCAATTTTCTCGTCGGCAAAAACCATCTGAGCAATGCAAGTTATATGTTCAAAAAATGTTGCCATCCCTTCTAATTCACCATTTTCAACCAATTGCTCGCTGACTTTACGAACTTTCGTAACATATTCGGCAAATCTCTTTTCGCTGATTTCAACACCGTTAACCCGAATTCTTTCCGTTACAGAAACAAGATGCGGAGAAGTATTTAACCCGACTTTTATTCCCGCTTCGACTAAAATTGATTCGAAAAATACACAGGTCGAGCCTTTACCGTTCGTTCCGGCAACCTGAACTTTTATAAAGTTTTTCTGCGGATTTCCGAGTGCTTTGAGGAGCGTGTAAGTATTTTCCAAGCCGAATTTTTTGACCGATAATTCATAGCCGAGACCGAATAGATATTCGATTGATTCTTTAAAA
>JBGTKR010000286.1:0-10832 GCA_041744535.1 Pyrinomonadaceae bacterium | reverse complement strand
AATGTCAAAACGAGTAATTTGACAGTTTCGAGCGAACCGGGTGCGGAAGTTTCGATATTTTATTTGAAAGGAAACGAAGAACCTCTGACGAAAAAGATTTCATCCATTAATCCCGATGATACGACGATTGAATTTGAAAATCTGACACCGGGAGAATATAAGGTTCTGGTTTCACTCGAAGGCTTTGAATCGCAGGATACGACGATCACCGTTCCCAGCCAGAAAACCGTCGGGATTGATATGGATTTAGAACCGATAACTTATGATCTGATTATCGAAACCAACATTAAAGAAGGTGAAATCCGCTATGCTCCGGCTGAATATTTAGGGAAAAATCCCGACGGCTCATTAAAAACAAAAGAATCCGGCGGATACTGCATCGTTCCGATAGAGAACGGCGAAGCTCAAATCAGCGAATTGAAAAGAGGTTATTACAACATTGATGTTCGTCCGAAAGAGGTTGAATATCAATCTGTTTTAACCGCAATTAATGTCCCGACGGAAATTCTCGAAAACAATGACGATAATTCTCAAAGCTATTCGATTGAACTGGAAAAAAAGATCAGCACGGAAACCTTTTCTTCTTCATGGATAAAAAATGACTGGAATCTGCCGGACGGTTGGACTTTGCAGAACCGGGCGATGCAAAATATGAATTTTCAGGGAGTCGCCCTTCCGAAAAGCGAACAATACCGCTACTACACGAATTTTGAATTGATCAGCGATGTGGTTTCGTTGGATGGAAAATCTATCGGCTTTGCAGTGCGGGCGTTTGATGTAAAAAATTATTATTTGATTCAAATCTCAGGCAAAAACTCGCCCGAACCATTTGTCGCCTCCGGCTTTGTTGTCAAGGACGGCGTTGCCAATCCTTTGTTTTCGATTCCGATCGAGCATTTTTCAAAAACAATAGAACAGGAAAAAAATTTTCGGGTTATTATCAAGGGTGAGAAAAATGTATTTAAGATTTTCATCGAAAACAGTGAAACCGCCGATAGACACGAGGTCGGAAATATGATTGACCGCGATGAAAATTTTAAAAAAGGTGCGGTCGGAATTGTCGGACGCTCAAACTCAAAGTTCTCGGTCGGTTCATTTACGATTTGTGCTAATGTTTGCAAGTAAAATTGTTGAATTTTATCCTTCTTTGCGTTAAACTCGCATAATAAAATACAAATCGGTTTTACCCGAAAAGAAAACTTTTTTTATGAAAGAATGCTCAAAATGCCGCCATTGTTATGATGACAATCATCACATTTGTCCGCTGGACGACACGCCTTTAATGGTGTCCTTGACCATCAATCTTGTCATCAATGACCGATATACTCTGGAAAAAAGATTAGGCAAAGGCGGAATGGGCATTGTTTTCAAGGCAAAGCACAAGTTCTTAAAATCTTCTCACGCCATAAAAGTCATTCTGCCGAATCTGTCCGATGGAAACGACGATTCTCTGCTTGTCAGATTTAAACAAGAGGCTGTGTTAGCCGCTTCGATTGACCATCCGAATGTTATCAGAGTAACCGATTTCGGAGTCGAAAACGGGATAATGCCGTATTTGGTAATGGAGTTTATTGACGGGATTCCGCTTTCGGATCATCTTGTTCCCAACCAAAACTTACCTGTCGAACAAACTCTCGAATATTTTAAACCAATTGCATTAGCCGTTTCCGAAGCACATAAACAAGGAATCGTTCACCGCGATCTGAAACCACAAAATATAATGGTGCAAAAAGGTCTTCCGATGAGAAAGGCTATTAAAGTTTTGGATTTCGGTTTGGCTAAGATCAAATCGGCTGATACTTTCGGCTCGTTAATTCAGGCAAAAACTTTAAGTGTTTTAGGTTCACCGCCGTATATGCCGCCCGAACAATGGGAGAGCAAGGAGGTTGACCACCAAACCGATATTTATGCTTTAGGAGTTTTACTTTACCAAATGCTGACCGGAAGATTGCCCTTTGAAGGCGATTCAGTTCCCGCAATTATGTATCAGCATTTAACCGCCCAACCGCCCACTTTCGAGTCAATTAATGTAAATGTTTCGGCAAAAATTGAAGAGATTGTCAATAAAGCACTTCACAAAGAAAGTGATCAGCGTTATCAATCGGTTGAGGAAATGCTCGCCGATTTTGAAAACGCCGTTGAAAATCCTAATTTGCAGAAATCTCTTTCAAATACCGATACTGAAGTCCTACCGTTAAGCTTTACATCTACTGCCGATCAAAATATACGTGAAAATGCCGCAACGGTTTCGGACGCATTAAGCAACACGCAAAAAGAAAAACTCTCTCAATATTTCGATTCATCGGAAAAAGCCAATATACTTGCCGATACGCAGCTTGCTCAGGAATTTCTGGTCGCACAAGATCGGGTTGCTCAGGCGGAAGAAAGAGTCAGCGAAGCGGATAAATTGGTAAATGAGTTTGCCGAAGCCGAACAATTTGCACAGGATGCCCAACGCAAGGCTTTGGAAGCGAAACAAAAAATCGAACAAGACATTCGCCGTCGGGTCGAAGCCGAATGGACTGATAAAATGGCGGTCGAGAATCAATCACGGCAAAAAGCTGAAGCGGAACGTCTGGCAAAAGAATCGGAAGCCCGTCAAAAAGCTGAAGAAGAAGCTCACCGACTTGCACAAGTTGCTCTTGAAGCTCAACAACAGGCTGAGATCGCCCGAAAAAAAGCCGAAGAAGAAATTCAGCAAAGAGCAATGTATGAGGATGTGCGTATTCAAGCCGAACAAACTGCTCAAAAACTTACCGAACAGGTTTCCGATGCCAAGAAAAAATATGAAGACGCTCAGAGAAAGGCGGCTTATGAAGCCGAACTTCGGGTTTTGGCAGATGTTAAACGTCAAAAGATAGAAAGCGAACTTCAAGCGGTTGCGGCAAATGAAGCAGAAAGACGAAAATTAGCCGAGGCGGAAGTTCAAAGACTGATTCAGGAACAATCGAGCCGCTATGAAGAGGAAGCGTTTGCCGCTCAAAAGACCATCGAAGATGCAAAACGGCTGGCGGAACTCGAAAGCAGAAAACGCGAAGAAGCCGAAGCCGCCAAAATACACGCTGAAGCAGAAGCCCAAAAACTCGCCGAAGAAATGAGAAGAGTTCAGGCTCATATTGAGGAAATAAAACTGCATTCAAGTGTGCCTTCACAAAATACCGCAGATCATAACAGTCGGCATAATACATCAGCCTCTGCCGGTGAAGACACTGATTCAATGCACACAATTTCCGATGCGAATAAAGTGCAATTCGTGATTGACGGTTTTTCTGCTGATCAAAGTCAAGAGCAATCACTTAACAGATCAAGCGTTCCTTCAAATCAAAATATCTCGCACGAAACTATTTCGGTAAAAAAACCCGCCGATTCCAATCAGAATTTATCCGGTTTTTTAAATACCGGACCGATTGAGAAAAAAGGCTTTCCTGTCGTGAAAGTTCTAGCAGGTGTTGTAGGTTTATTCTTTGTTCTGGTCATCGGAAGCACCGCATTATATTTTCTGGCTGTCAGAGATTCGGGGACAACCGGCGTAGATGGAAATCAAAATACAGAAACGGAAACAAATCAATCGGCGAATCAGCCTCCTGAAATATCGAAGCCGGGTGAAAAGGAAAGAGTATTAATTAACAGCGGAAGTTTTAAAATGGGAAGAGACGATGTGCCGCCGACGGCGTATCCGTGGGGCTTTCAATATCCTGCTCACGAGGTTTCGGTTGATTCATTTTTAATGGATAAAACCGAAGTCAGTAATGCGGAATACGCCGAATTTGTAAAAGACACCAAACGTCCCGCCCCAAATGACTGGTCGGATGATGCTCCGCGATCAGGAACGGAAAATCAGCCTGTTTCTTTCGTAAATCTGGATGATGCACAAGCATTTGCTGAATGGGTATCTAAAAAGGACGGAAAAGAATGTCGTCTTCCGACAGAAATGGAATGGGAATTTGCAATCCAAAACGGTTCGCAGCAAACAACATATCCATGGGGAAATGAGTGGCAGCCGGAATTTGCGATCTTGTCCGGTAAAGCCGCCGATGTCGGAACATCTAAAGATGAAACTTCGGAACATAAAATTAAAGATTTGTTCGGCAATGTCCTTGAATGGACATCATCAAAAGCGGGTGAATATCCCGGACGAAACCGCGGAATCGAATCTGATCTGCAAGGGTATAATGTGGTTCGCGGCAGTTCCTGGGGGGCGATCAAAAGTGAATTGGAAAAGTCCGAATGGTTATCAACCAGAAGACAATTCGTGCCGTCGGACCAGAAAAGTCCGTATCTCGGTTTTCGCCTTGTTTGTCAACAATAAATTTATTGGAAATTTTAGTTCAATGGTTTATAATAAAATCATTGTTGAAAAACAATTAATGTAACGAACACTTTAGGGAGAATATTTTTATGAAAAACGATAACAACAACACTTGTTCACACGAAATGTGTGATTGTGCAGTAACCGACAATGACTCGGATTATTGCAGTCAATATTGTGAAGAGGCTGACGATCAAGACATAACCGAAATTAAATGCGGCTGTAGTCATTCGGCTTGTTCATAATTCATCAGTTTATTATTTCAAAAGGCTTCAGTAATAATCTGAAGCCTTTTGTCGTTTTAAAATATAATTTATTTTGTTAAACCGTTGTTTTACGATGGGCAAGCATTCTGAGAATGCCGTTAATTGCAAGGTGCAGACACATATAAACCACGATTGCAATAACTATCGGCAGAGCAAGCGTGAATCCGCCGTCAACGCTCGGACTGGCGACGATTCCTTCAAAGGGTTTGTAGAAAAATCCGGTTACACCTTTGATAAGTTTAACAAATCCGGCACTTTCTCTGGCAGCAAAAAGTTCTAACAGCAGGCGAATTGTCAAAAGCCCGTAAATTACGAAAAACACATAATCTACGATCTGCGAAATACGAGCGGCGGTTCTGCCGCGTTCGATTTCCTTATCGGTTTGAACAACCTCATTGATCGCACTTTCCCGCATATCTTCAGCAATGTTTTTTTCTCTTTCATACTGAGGTGCGGTCGGTCTTTCGGCTTCGGCGGCGATTTCCCCACCGACATCAGCTTTTACCTCGCTTTTTATCGCCTCATAATTTGCAGTTCGCTGAGCTTCTTCTTCAGCTAATTTATTATCTACCATATCTTTTTCGAATTCTCCTTAACTATCTTTAATCAAGAAATCAAACATTTGAAGTATAACACTGTTTAAACATAAATTAAATAATTTATTTTATGAGGTAATGTCTTAATAGTTTGTTGCCGGTAAATGATGAAGTTTCTTACTTTGCGTTCTTTGCGGCTTTGCGGGAGAAAAATGTTTCCCGCAAAGCCCGCTAAATTTGCCAAGAAGAAAAAGCAACACAATTTAGGACACTACTTATTATAACCATAAGTCAATTTCGGCGTTTCTGTTCTTCGACTTTCTTCATTTCCTCCTCACGACCTCGCGGAGTGTCCTTAGTGTCAATTGTCGGGGCTATATCACGTTCATCAGCATCGCCTTTAGATTCATCTCCACGCAGGATTTGACGCACGACATCATCGGATTCCACATTTGCCGATTCTTCTATAAGTTCATCAGCCTCCCAACCCTGCTTTTCAACTTCGGGAATTTTATCCTCATTTTGTTTTTTCATTATCAATCTCCCAATAAAACTAATTTATACAAATTCAGGGCGAACTCTCGAAAGAGTTCACCCCGTTTGAAATTAAAGTTTAACCTTTATCATTAATTACGAACCGTACTTGGTGCTGACGCAGTAATCATAAATACTGATCCCTGATCCAATTCCACATCGTCGCGTCCTTGTGCGATCACAGTTCCGGCTCCACCGGCTGCACCGATTGCCGCACCGATTGCCGCACCTTGACCGCCGCCTAAAATAGCACCCAAGATTGCTCCGACACCGGCACCGATTCCGGCACGGGTAACGGTTTTATTTGTTTGGCTGTTATCTCTGACAGTTCCTTCATTATTTACGGTTACATTTTCACCGGATGAAAGTTTTACGTTATCAATAATTCCGGCAAATCTGTAAGTTTGACCGTTTCGCAAACGAATCGTGTCAAAATCCAGCGAAACATTCGCACGTCCCGAAACTCTGCCTGACCGCTCGGCTTTAATTACACGACCTTCAATAATTGCACCTTGATATTGTGAAGGTGCTGTTACTTCCATTGTAAATCTGTCACCATCTTGTGATGCGTTAGTGGAAACTTCATTTCTTAAAACAGCCATAATTTGTGTGCCGTTCGGAATTACAAAGTTTGTGTTGGAAGAAACATTGTTGTTTCCCGTATTTCCATTATTAATCGTATTAAATTGTGCCGTTTCACTAACTTTGTCATAAACGCTTGCAACCGTTACGGTTTCATTATCTCTGTCCAAGTTAATTCTTCGCACGACTCTCAAACGTCCGTTGCTTAAAGGCATAAAGTTGACGTAAAAATCATTTATTCTCTCGCCTTCATAGCTTAACGCAACACCGTCATAAGTAGTGTTTGCAGTAACTTTTGTAGTTCTTCCATTTGGATTGGTTTCCGATCTGGCTACGCCGTCCGCCTTAAACATAATTTGCGGAGCATTATCCGAAGCAACGATTATATCGGCATTTCTTTTTTGTATAACCAACATATTCGGAGAGTCCAAACGTCTTTTTAAGTTAGTTTCAACTCTGTTTTCCCGTCCGGCAGGATAAATTCTGATGGCATTTTCTACCACGGCATCAACATTATCACTCAAAGCCGTGTTCAATCTGTATGTTCCGGTTATCATTGAATCAAAACGACTCATCGGTTCAAATTGTCTGTTCCAATTCCAGTTGACCGCATAATAATTTGAAAGCGTATTCAAATCATTTCTGATTGAAACCCACTGTCTTTCAGCGGAATTTAATAAACGATAATCCCGCATAAACGCATCAATAAATCCGGCTCGGTTCAACACTTCCTGAACATCGGCATCGGTTGATTTTCCGGCATCAAAATTCTGCTTTAATTTATCGGTTGCGTTTTCAAACTCAGTAATATATTCGACAATTGCATCTTCACTTCTGGAATTGTTCAAAACACTTCTGTCCAGAGCGACATTCATTAAACGCTTATAAACATCCGTTTTTGCTTCCAGATTTGACAGAACATTTTTAACATTGCTTCCCGTAACCGTATAAGCTAATGTTGTATTATTCGTCGGAATTCGATCAAGATCAAACCTTACATTGTAGTAAGTTGCTAAAGTGTTCAAGTCATTTCTTAATATCATCCATTGCTGTTCCGCACGTCTGGCTAATGTATTATTTTTCATAAACATATTGATCGAAGCCGCACGGGTTAAGACGTTTTCAACATCCGCTGCCACCGATTCATTGTCATCGAAGCGATGTTTCAATCTATCGGTAGAATTTTCAAATTCTTTGATATAACTATTGATATTATCTTCGGAATCGGTATTATTTACTGCACTTCTGTCAAGAGCATTATCTAAACGGCGTTTGAAAACATCCGTATTTGTTTCAATTCTCATCAGAAGATTTTTAACACTATTGTCGGAAACCCTATATGGTTTCGTATAAACAACAGTATTAGTTTGAATCGGAGCATTGAAATCAAAACTAACGCTGTAATATCTGGCTAAAGTATTCAGGTCGGTTCGCAGATAACTCCAATCTCTTTGTGCAATCGTGTTTAAACGATTATTTCTCATAAAGTTGTTAATAACCGCCGCACGATTCAAAACATTCGTTACATCGGCATCAACCGATTCTTTTGCATCAAAACGCTGTTTTAAGCTGTCCGTCGCATTTTCAAACTCTGTGATATATTCAAAAACATTATCTTCGGTATTAGTATTATTTAATCTACTGTTATCTAAGACACTATTCATACTCCTTTTGTATCTGTCGGTTCTTGCCTCAATTCTTGTCAAGAGACTATTAACCGCCCGGTCAGAAACCCGATAAGCTCTCGTCTGGGCTTCCGCCACATAAGAACCTGTTGTAATAAATCCTAAAACTAAAAAGACAGACAATAAATTTATTGTTAATTTTCTCATTTTATTAATTCCCCCACTCATCATTAAATCCTTCTTTTGTATGTAAACTTTGTATGTAAACATAATTATTCTTACAAAGGATTAAACGCAAGAACCGTGCCGGAATTCTTTGTTATTGCTTAATTTTAGTATTCAGTAGATTTAAGAGCTTAATAAACTTAGCTTTTTAACTTTTAGGAATTTATAAATTGTAAGAATAGAATACGAAAAAATGTGTTAAAACAACACATTTTCTTTGATTATTGGCTATTAAATTTGAATGCAGGCTAATGTTTACCGTTTTGTTCATAAGGAATTTTTATAATTAGTTTAGTTCCTTTATTTTCTCCTTCACTCATTATTTCTATCTTCCCGCCGTGATGTCGGACAACGTGATCCGAGTAAGTTAATCCGAGTCCGAAACCACCGTGTTTTCTGGTAGTTGAAGTATCTTCCTGACTGAAATTATCCAATACTTTTGATAAATAAGCCTTTTTTATTCCCTGTCCGTTATCTTCAACTTTGAATTCGATTTGGTTGTTTTCCGCTTTTATTTCGGCTTTTACTTTCCCCTTTTCCGGGGTAAATTTAACCGCATTCTGTAATATTTTACCGAATACTTTCTCGATATTTTTCTGATTTCCGTTTATTTTTTCGCCATTTAACAGATTTTTATATTTAAATTCGATATTTTTTCGTTTTGCCGCCGATTCTGCTTCGGCTACAGATTTTTCAAACGCCGCCGAAAAATCCACGTCGCTCATATCTACTATTTCTTTACCTGTTGCAATTTGTGAAAAATCGAGTAATTCTTCGATTAAATTTGATTGAGTTTGAACATTTTTTTCAATAATTTTCAAAGCCCGTTCTTTAGTTAAAGAGCCTATTTGCTCTCCTTTCAATATTCTCGTCCAACCGGAAATGGCATTAAGCGGTGTTCTGAGTTCGTGGGAAACGGTCGAAATAAATGCGTCTTTTGCTTTTACGGAATTTTCCGCCTGTCTGCGTGCAATTTGTTCACGCTCGAAAAGAATTGCCTTTTCTTTTTCGGCAATCGTCAGGTTTTCTGCGATCAACTGGTATCGCAGACGGCTCGATGCTTCGAGATACGTTATTAAAAATATAAATAAACTCAGCAATATGCCTGCAATAAAAATGGGTAAAGAAAAATCAACACTTGTTTTATTTATTAATGAAGGAAGAGATTTATAAACGATCATCCAGTTTCTGCCGGAGAATTCATTGATTTCTACCGTTTCAAATTTTGCATCCGCATTCACTAAACCGGGTTGGCTTTGAGCCAAAAGATTCTCAGGGTTTACTTCTTTATCGTAAATTAAAACTCCGACTTCCTTTTCCGGTATTGAATTTGTTATATCATTTAAAAAATCTTCTGCTCTGAACGCACCATATACATATCCCTTCAACTCAGACCTTCTTTGGTCGAGCGTTTCAGGAATTTCATTTGTCCTGTAAACCGGAAGATATATATTAAATCCGGCTTGGACATCTTTATCGGTTTCTTGAAGTAAGGTGATTTTTCCGGTTGCAAACGCTTTTCCGAAATCTCTGGCTTTTAACAATGCTTCATTGCGGACGGCTTCGGAAGACATATCAAATCCGATTGCCCGCTTATTTCTAAAATCCGAAGGTTCTAAATAGATAATTGCCTGATATTCACTTTTTGACTCGTTGGGAAACATTCTGAAATCGGAAATCCCTACTTCCCGCATTTCTTGGATAAATTCTTCTCTCGTGTTCTGAGAAACCGTTACTGTATAACCGATGCCCTGAATTCCCCCGTAATCTTGCTCTAAATTAATGCTTTTAATAAATTCGGCAAATTTTGGGCGGTTTAAAGT
Organism: Pyrinomonadaceae bacterium; assembly: GCA_041744535.1. GTDB lineage: Bacteria > Acidobacteriota > Blastocatellia > Pyrinomonadales > Pyrinomonadaceae > Aridibacter. The sequence goes on along the minus strand of JBGTKR010000286.1, from coordinate 932 downwards.
TTCATTCGTTTCAATAAATCCTTTTGTAGCTTTCAGTAAGGTTTCATAAGAGGTTATTTTCGATTTTAATATCTCTTTGACCTCGCTTATTTCGCTGTTGAATCTTAATTTATTTTTATTTAAAGCGGTTGTGTAAGATAAATAAGTTGCACCAAGTGTTAGCAAAAGACACACTACCAAAGTTATATAAGGAAGTTTTAGGATTTCCTGATTTTTATCTGTCAAATCTTTAACTTCAGGATCCGTTTTTTTATCATTTTCAACATTTTTCCTTGTTTTTTTGCCGCTGTCATACATTTGTAAATTATGCTCTTAAAATTACATTATAATTCGATAGTAAAAATTCACGCTTATGTGAATAACCTGATTATTCCTTATAAATAGTGCAAATACTATGCCTAGATATGAATAACTTTTCAATAAATTTATTGTTAAATCAATATCAGCTTCGTATATCAGATGGAAAAATTAAACTTATTATTTTTTATTTCTACCGTTTAAGATTTTCTTTTGCGTTTTTATGTTTAATTCGTATTAAACACTAACAAAATAGCTGTTCTAAAAGCATACAAGTAAATTTTGAAAGTTTGTATTATCTTTGAAGTTCTTCATTTATAAAATAACAGAATTGGTCGTTTGAAAAATGAAACAGCTTAAACTATAATATTTTTCAGTATTTTATTTAAAATAAATGATTAATTCAGCGAAATATAAACTTCAAACTAAAATATATTTATTACTAAAAAACTTTGGCATTCGTATTGCTAGTTTTTAAGTAGTGATTTCTAAATTTTTCAAATTTTCAAAGGAGATAAAATTTTATGGTAGAAGAAAATGACACAGGTTCAAATTTGATCTGGGCTTTAACTACAATTATAGTTGTTGCAATCATTGCCGGTGCTATTTATTACAGCGGATTTTTAAGTAATGCG
>JBGTKR010000285.1:0-2378 GCA_041744535.1 Pyrinomonadaceae bacterium | reverse complement strand
GAAAAAGGCTCGAAGATCGCTAAAGACGGATTTAATAATGAAACCGTCATCCGAGATAAATTTATCAACTGGCAAACGGATGCAGAAGCAAAAATCTGGTTGAATATAATTGGATTCAAACTCGAAAATATCCAATCGGTTGAAGCATTTAAACCTCACGGCGAAAAGGCGGACGTGCGGATAAAAGTCAAAACGAAAACGGGCGAATTTGCCGAAGGGATTTCGATTAAACTTGTCAGCAATCCGAAGGGTTTTAATCAGATTGATAAACGGTGGGTTTACGATTATGCAAAGATGTGGGAAATGCCTGCGGATGTGGCGGACGGTTTAAGATATTTTGTCGGTGAAAAATTGCCGTTTAAGGAATCGAAGTTGAAAAATCGTATGTATTTGAACGAGTTGGACGCGGAAACTCAGAGTAAAATTGTAAAATTTTTCACCGAAAACAAACGCAAGATAGTTTCCGATCTGTTAAAAGGTCGCGGAAATGTTTCGGCAAATTGGTTTCTGGTCGCACAGAAAAGCGATGCGGAAAGCCGTTGGACATTGGAGCATATTGAAAATGTCATAGATTTTTATGCGGCGGGAGATGTGGAAATTACGAGTCGCGGAAGTTTGAAGATCGGTGCGATTACAATGCAGAGAAAGGGCGGCGACGGCGGACGCGAAACGGCTAAAATGCTGCAATTCAAACTAAATCCCGCGATGCTTTTTGAGGCAAAATGAAATTTTCACGCAATCAAATTATCGGTTCGCTTATCTTGTTAAGTGTGATTTTAATTATCGCATTCATTAGATCAATTTGGCACTGAATCTGTATCTCATACAAAGTTGCGTAAAAAAAAGGGGAAGAAATTATCAATTCTCATTTTATTCCTGGAATTGAAGTTTTAATATTATCCATTTTCCATTTTCCGTTATCCATTTTTAACCCTTTTTGCCTTTAACTTTTTCTCTCCTATTGTTACACTAGCGTTTATATTTCCAAGAAAATGGAGCGTATTGCCCGTTTTTATTATTTAACAAACACTTTTTGGAGACAATCAATAAAAAAATGGAACCGAATTTACAAAGAGAAACCGAAAACATCGGACGCAAAAATACAAATTACGAATTATCGGAATACGGGATTAAAAATCCTGCCAAGGTTTATTGGAATTTAAACGCCGATGAACTTTATAAAATTATCGAAGAACGCGGCGAAGGCACGATCACGAAAGACGGTGCGGTGGTCGTCGAAACGGGCGAACACACGGGACGCTCGGCAAATGCCAAATTTACCGTGCGTGAACCTTCGAGCGAAGATAAAATCTGGTGGGGAACGGTCAATAAGGAATTTCCGCAGGAAAAATTTAACGCCTTAAAAGAGCGTATGATGAAGTATCTGGAAGGCAGGGAAATCTTTGTCCGCGACACATACGCGGGGGCTGATCCGAAACATCAACTTCCCGTCCGCATCATCAACGAACCGGCGTGGCATTCGCTTTTTGCACGCAATATGTTCGTCCGACAGACAAAAGATGAACCGTTCACGCCCGAATTTACGGTTATCAATATTCCGAGTTTTAAAGCAAATCCCGAAATTGACGGCACAGATTCGGAAACATTTATTCTCGTAGATTTTTCGCAAAAGTTAGTTCTCATCGGCGGAACATCTTATGCGGGCGAAACGAAAAAATCTGTTTTCTCGATAATGAATTACCTGATGCCGCAAAAAGGCGTAATGAGTATGCACGCTTCGGCAAACGTCGGCAATGAAGGCGACGTGGCGATCTTTTTCGGGCTTTCGGGAACGGGAAAAACGACGCTTTCCGCCGACCCTGAACGGGCTTTGATCGGCGACGACGAACACGGCTGGTCGGACGACGGCGTTTTCAACTACGAAGGCGGCTGTTACGCGAAGGTTATAAAACTCGACCCCGAAGCCGAACCCGATATTTACAAAACGACACAAATGCGTGAAACGGTTTTGGAAAATGTAATTTACGATGAAGAAACGGGCAAATTAGACTTGGACGATGCCAGCAAAACCGAAAATACGCGGGCTTCGTATCCGCTTGAATCAATCAACAACATTGTCCCCGAAGGACACGCCGGAAATGCTCAAAACGTAATTATGCTGACGGCGGACGCATTCGGCGTTTTGCCGCCCGTTTCCAAATTAACCCGCGAACAAGCAATGTATCATTTTATTTCGGGTTACACGGCAAAAGTCGCCGGAACGGAAAAAGGCGTTACCGAACCGACTGCGACATTTTCCGCCTGTTTCGGATCTCCGTTTATGCCTCTGCATCCGTCGGATTATGCCGAACTGCTTGCCGAAAAAATGGAAAAACACGGCACGAATTGCTGGCTCGTCAACACGGGTTGGTCGGGCG
>JBGTKR010000284.1:0-1801 GCA_041744535.1 Pyrinomonadaceae bacterium | reverse complement strand
TCACTCACTATATTAGTTTGCAAACTTAACAAAAAATCACACTACCATATAAAGTGTGATTTTATATTGAGCGATATTACTAACAAACTGATGAAAACGGAATTTGAGAAAATAATTCGGGAAAACTCCAAAATTCTGCATAAATTCTGCCGGATTTATACGGATTGTGCGGAGGATTATGAGGAATTATTTCAGGAAATGATGGTTCAAATCTGGCGTTCGCTGGAAAAATTTCGCGGCGATGCTAAGGTTTCGACGTTTATTTATCGAATTTGTATCAACACGGCTTTGAGTAATCGAACAAAATTAAATCGCTCGCAAAACAAGTTTATTTCATTGGACGGAAAAGTTTTTATCCAACCCGAAAAAGACAAAATTGAAGACGGACAATTAAACAAACTTTATGCGGCGATTCATGAATTAAAATCTGTGGACAGAGCGATAATCGGTTTGTATCTGGACGAAAAATCTTATGAGGAAATTGCCGAAATTCTCGGAATTTCCAAAACAAATGTGGCGACCCGTCTGATGCGTTTGAAAAAGAAAATAATCGAGAAGGTGAACGAAAATGAATGAAAACGAATTAAAAGAATTGTGGAAAAGTGAGGAAGCAAATAATTTGCCGAATATAAATTTTGGGCATGTTCAAAAGAGTATTGAAGTTTGGCAAAACAAACTTCGTGGAAAAATTAAATTTGAATTTATAGTGAATGCACTTATGTTAATTTCTTTGATTCCTTTATCTTTTATCGTGCCGAAATTTGTATATTTTGTTCCGATTATTTTATTAATGACTTTTTGGTCGTATTTGAAACTCTGGGAAATTTATAAGCAAGAAACCAAACCTGGAGATTTAATCAATACTAAGGAATTTTTAGAACAAAAGACTAAGTTGCTAACAAACTATATGCACAAACTCCGCTTAATTGGATATTTAGTAAATGTCCCGATAATAGTTGCAACAATGTCTGTTCAGGCAACATTGCAGGAACTTTATGAACATCGTGTTCAGATGATCTCGATTATAGTTTTTCTGGAAATTTTCGTTATAATCATTTGTGAAATATATTTCAGAATTATGTATATTCCCGTAATTAAAAAATCACAGGAATTGCTCGAACAGTTAGAATCTGAAGATTAAATGAATTTCAACGAATAAATAAAAGTTTTGTTTTTAACAAATATGTATTATCTTTAAGTTATGAAAACACTAACGATAAATATTCCCGATTCGCTCGAATTGGACAGCAAAGAGGTGGCGATGCTCGTTGCAACTCGGCTTTATGAACAGGGAAAACTTTCTCTCGGACAAGCCGCCGAATTGGTCGGACTTTCCAAACGTGCCTTTGCCGAATTGCTCGGACGTTATGATGTTTCGATATTTAATTATCCTGCTTCGGATGTGTCAAATGATGTAAAAAATGCGTAAAAACGATAATCTCAACTCATTTATTCCTACAGCTTGTATTACATCTAAACACCAAGCAAAATTAGTTTAGGGTAAAGATAAATTGGTGATTTCTTTGGTTTCCTTTGCGTTCTTTGCGACTTTGCGGGAGCTATTTGTATAAAACTTGTGTCCCGCAAAGTCGCAAAGGTGCAAAGAAAAGTAAGCAAAACCTCTAATACTTACAAGCGAGAGAAAAAATTTAAAAATGAATTTTAAAGAATCAATCGAATATCTATTCGGTCTCGGCTATGAATTATCGGTCAAAAAATTCGGCTTGGAAAATACTTACACGCTCCTCAAAGCACTCGGAAATCCGCAGAAAAACTTTATAAAAGTTCAGGTTGCCGGAAC
>JBGTKR010000283.1:0-3072 GCA_041744535.1 Pyrinomonadaceae bacterium | reverse complement strand
TTTCCGCCGTGTCATCGCGTCCGGTGTAGGGATCGTTGCGGCGTGGTCTGCCGTCAATCAGAGCCTTCAAGTATGATGCGTAGGCGACCTCATCAATATCGTTAAAAGCATAATGTCCCTGCCATTCGTCGCCCTGCAGATACCACATTTTAAACTGCGGATAGCCTGCAAAAATCGCTAAAACAATTCCCGCAATAATTCCAAACCGCCAACGCAGTTTTAACTTTGAAGATTTATCCTCTACCATTTATTATTGAAAATTCGTTTAAGAACAAAGATTTAATCGAAATTTGATAAATGATAAATGATAAATGGTAAATGGTAAATGAAGCTATGAGTTTAAAAAATAAAATTATTGATGATATGAAAACGGCAATGCGGTCTAAAGACAAGGATAGACTTTCCGTTCTGCGACTGGTCAAATCGGTTCTGATGAATCAGGAAATCGAAAAAGGCAAGGAATTATCCGATGAAGATGTCATCAAATCCTTAAATACATTAGTTAAGCAACGCCGCGATTCCGCCGAACAATATGAAAATGCCGGACGCACGGAACTTGCCGAAAAGGAAAATTCGGAAATTTCCGTGATCGAAGATTATCTGCCGCAAAATGCGACTAAGGAAGAAATTGAACAAGCCGTCGAAGAAGCTGTCGAAGAAACCGGAGCAGCTTCGATGAAGGATATGGGAAATGTGATGAAAATCGCACTTTCCAAATTATCCGACAAAACCGTTGATGGTAAAACGGTTAGCGGAATTGTCAGAGAAAAACTCGGCAGTTGAATGTTTTTATGATTTTTTGGATTTTCCGCGAGTGAACAAAATAATCAAACCGACGATTATTAACAATACAATTATGCCGATGCAGTAAGTGTTTGTGAAAATTCTTGAGATCACGCTTTTACTTGGTTCTTCTTGAATTTCTGCGTCGTTATTGCTCAAACCGTATGCGGTATATTTTTTCGTATCTTTTAAGACTTCGGTCAATTTATTTTCCGCTTCGCCGTCAACCGCAACTCGTGCCAGTTTTCCCATTGTTCCCGTCAAAGCACCCGCCCGCGAATGGCTGACGAAAAACACATAGGTTTTGTAAGTTTTGTCGGGTTGCGGAAAGCTGATAATTCCCGTCAAAGACATCGAAGAATGAAAATAATGATTGGCGTAAATTTGCTTGGAAATACTCAAACCCTGCGGAACTTCCGCTTCATCGTCCTTTTTATAAAGAATCGTGTGCGTGTTGATTATCACCGATTTGAACCCGACCTCAACCTTTTCCCAAGTTGTTAATTCCTCGATTCCGTCAAGTTTTTTCTTTGGATATTCCCGCACATATGCTTTAAATTCGGGAGCAAATTCATCTATCCAAAGCAAACCGTCGAGCAGAGATTTTTGTTCATCCGCCAAAATAAGCGGTTCGGGATCATCGTTATAATTCATCAATACAGAATCGCCGTTTTTCAAATAATTGGCGACATTTTCCACCATTATTTCCCGAATAAGTTTTTCCGCTTTTGCATCGGCATCGGCGGCAGTCCAATCAATCACGTTTAATTTTCCGATCATCTCCGACGATAAACTCCAACTGCAATCTCCGTCTTTGCAATTCTTTAAACTTCTGATCCCGGATTTATCAATCGAAAGTTTTTTCAAATTTAATACTGTCGGCGGATTACTAAAAATTCCGCGTTCTTCCGAAACTTCCTTTCTCTGTTTTTCAACCGCGCGCCGAAACGCCGCGAAAACAATATCACGCGGAGCATCCAACTTTATTGCCCCGGAAAAAGCAACTTCGCCCTCATTTTCCGTTACTAATTCCTTAACGATGATATTCCCTTTTTCAAGCGATGCGAGGTCTTCGGAAGTAAATTTCGCTCCATCCGTCAAAACTTTTTTCACTTTTTCAAATGTCAGCTTTTGAGCGAAAACATTGCTTGAAACAAACAAAAGCAACGTCGAAAGCGTAGCTAATGCAATGAATTTTTTCATAAATTTCTTTTGATTTTTCTCTGCTTTTTTTTCGCGTAATTTCGCGTTTATTCGCGGGTAAAAATTTCTTAACTAGCCGAAATAGTTTCAGTTTTGTCTTTATACCGCTTCTGATACATCGGAAATTTTTCGGTCAATTCCGCAACTTCTTTTTTTACCTTTGTTTGAACTTCTTCCGAATCCACGTCGTGAACAATTTCGGCAATTAATTTTGCAATTTGACGCATTTCATCTTCCTTCATTCCGCGAGTCGTCAAAGCGGGTGTTCCAAGCCGAATTCCCGATGCGATAAACGGTTTGTTTTGGTCAAACGGAATTGTGTTTTTATTAACTGTGATATGAACTGCATCAAGTGCTTTTTCAGCTTTTTTGCCCGTGATTCCTTTGCCGTCCATATAAACGTCAACTAAAACCAAATGATTATCCGTTCCACCGGAAACGAGCCGCAAACCTTGATTTGTTAATTCTTCCGCTAACGCCTGAGCATTATCAATAACCTGCTGTTGATAACCTTTAAAATCCCGGTTGATCGCTTCACCGAAGGCAACCGCTTTTGCCGCAATTATGTGAACAAGCGGACCGCCTTGAATTCCGGGAAACACATTTCGATCAACATCTTTTGCAAATTCTTCACGGCACAAAATCAAACCGCCGCGTGGTCCACGCAAAGTTTTGTGCGTCGTCGTTGTAACAAATTCGCAATGCGGAACTGGCGACGGATGCAAACCTGTTGCAACCAAACCCGCGATGTGTGCGATGTCCGCCATCACGACCGCACCGATTGATCTTGCAATTTCGCCGATTCGTTCAAAATCAATAATTCGCGGATAAGCTGAAGCACCGCAGACGATCATTTTCGGTTTTTCTTCTTCGGCAATGCGTTGCAATTCGTCATAATCAATCGTTTCCGTTTCTTTTGAAACGCCGTAATCCGCAACTTCATAACTCAAACCCGAAAAATTCAAAGGATGCCCGTGCGTCAAATGTCCGCCGTGTTCCAACTTCATTCCCAAAATCTTATCGCCGTGTTCAATCGCCGACATATAAACCGCCGTATTCGCCTGCGAACCAGAATGCGGTTGAACA
>JBGTKR010000282.1:0-2080 GCA_041744535.1 Pyrinomonadaceae bacterium | reverse complement strand
GGTATAAAATAATCACAACCCGATTTTTTAAGAATCAAATTTATTCAGGAGAAATATGAATATGCTACGACGCAAATTAGCGATTGCTTTTTCGCTTTATGCACTATTAGTCCCGATGGCGGCATTTGCCAAAGATGCTCCCGTCAAGCTCTATCAAGCTCCGGCGGAAGTTATCGAGAAGATCAAAGCCGAAGGAATGGGCGAAAATTCGCAGGTTATGAAAACCGTCAGTTATATGACGGATGTGATCGGCGGACGGCTTACGAATTCGCCGAATATGAAACGTGCCAACGAATGGACACGCGACACGATGGCAAAATGGGGAATGCAAAATGCTCATCTGGAAGCGTGGGGACCGTTCGGACGCGGTTGGTCTTTGCAGAGATTTTCGGCGGAAATTACCGCACCGCAGGGTTTTCCTTTGATCGGTTATCCGAAGGCTTGGTCGCCTTCGACAAAAGGTTTTGTTACGAGCGAAGTCGTTTATTTCAATGTAGATAATGATGCCGATTATGCAAAGTATAAGGGAAAGTTAAAAGGGAAAATAGTTTTGGTTTCCGATATACGTCCGCTTAAACCTGATTTTGACGGTTTTGGAAATCGTCTGAGCGATGCGGATTTGCTTAAAATGGCAAACTCGCCGAATCCTTTAATGTTGAGTAATAATCAGCCGGGAATCAGCCCCGAACGTCTTCAGGCATTTTTGAAACGCTTTCAGGATAGTGCCAAAAGAATGAATTTTCTTCTTGATGAAGATGCGGCGGTAATGGTTGACAATAGCTTTACGGGAAGCGGCGGAACGGTTTTTGTTTCGGGAGCAGCCGTTGCCCAACCTGTTCCGAAGGATTTAGCTGAAGTCTTCGGCGGCGGAAACAATCGTCTTTCGGCTTGGGACAAAGCGGCGGAAAGCAAAATGATTCCGCAGGTTACGCTCGCAACGGAAGATTACAATCGGCTTGTGCGAATGATAAATTTCGGCGAAAAACTTGAAATGACGGTCAATATTCAAGCCAAATATCAAGATCAGGATACAATGGGTTACAACACGATTGCCGAAATTCCCGGAACTGATCCGAAACTAAAAGACGAGGTCGTAATGCTCGGCGGACATCTCGATTCGTGGCATTCAAGCACGGGAGCAACTGACAACGCTTCGGGATGTGCCGTTGCAATGGAAGCCGCTCGAATCATTATAGCGACGGGTTTGAAACCGCGTCGCACAATTCGCGTTGCACTCTGGAGCGGCGAAGAACAAGGCTTAAACGGTTCTTCGGCTTATGTCAAACAACACTTCGGCGAGATGAAAGGCGGTGGAGATCGTATGGCGAGAATGCTCGGAACGGATACCAGCAAGCCGACACTTGCAAAAATGCCGGATTACGAAAAACTTTCGGCTTATTACAATATGGACAACGGAACGGGAAAATTCCGCGGTGTTTATCTGCAAAGCAATGCCGAAGTCGCTCCGATTTTCAGAACATGGCTGATGCCTTTTAACAAAATGGATGCCTCAACCGTAACTTTAGAAAATACGGGCGGAACGGATCACTTGTCGTTTGACGGAATCGGGCTTCCGGGTTTCCAATTTATTCAAGACCCGATTGAATACGATACCCGCACGCACCATTCAAATCAGGATAATTATGATCGTCTGATCGCCGAAGATTTGAAACAAAACGCAACGATTATGGCGGCATTTGTTTATCAAACGGCAATGATGGATGAAAAAATCCCTCGTAAACCGATGAATTAATCGGTTGGCAGTAAGCAGTGGCAGTAGGCAGTAAAGATATTCGTTATTTTGAAATATCGAACAAAGAAAAAAAGGACGTAGATCAAAAGTTTACGTTCTTCTTCTTCTTTTAAAAACAATTTTTGTAATTCTATACAAGTCCGAGATTTTGCAACTTTTCTATTGTAATTTCCTCTTGCTTTTCCTTTTAGACTTTGGACGAAATACAAAATAAATTTTTAGTTTTTTCTAAAGACATTCCATTTTGCCTCTAAACTATTTGCTTTAAGCAGTTTAGAGTATTTTGCCGAAAGATTTTTAAAAACTCGTTGAAATTATCTACCCTTT
>JBGTKR010000281.1:0-4836 GCA_041744535.1 Pyrinomonadaceae bacterium | reverse complement strand
CGCCATTGGAAAAATCGCTTCAATTTACGATTCACTCGGCGTAACGCAAGACCTTACTGCAAAAAACAACGATCAATCAATTGACCAATCAATTAACGCCTTAAACGACGACACAAAAGGATTAATTTTCTCAAACCTCGTGGATTTCGATATGCTCTACGGACACCGCCGCAACGTCGAAGGATACGCCGCCGCTCTCGAGCATTTCGACCAACGTCTGCCCGAAATTTTCAACGCAATGAACGAAGACGATTTATTGATAATCACCGCCGACCACGGCAATGACCCGACCTACAAAGGCACAGACCACACCCGCGAATACTGTGTTTTATTGACTTACAGCAAATCTATGCAGAACGGCGTAAACCTCGGCACACGCCAAAGCCTCTCCGACATCGGACAAACAATCGCCGAAAACTTCGGAATTAAAATTGCGGATGGAATAAGTTTTTTGAATGATTTACCGCTGACGTTTAAATAAAAATTTGAAAATATCAAACCTTTGCAAAGGTCAAACCTGTTTGTCCCTGATATTTGCCGCCTCTGTCTTTGTAGGAAGTAGCACAGTTTTCGTCTGATTCAAAGAATAATATCTGACCGATTCCTTCGTTGACATAGACTCGGAGAGGTAAGTTGGCAAGATTTGCAATTTCGACGACGAGGCGACCCGTCCAACCGGCTTCGAGCGGAGTCGTATTGACGAGCAGTCCGGCTCTGGCATAGGTTGATTTTCCGAGTGCAACGCCGGTTACATTCCGCGGCATTTTGAAGGTTTCAACCGTTACGCCGAGTCCGTAATGGTGCGGTGGAAGAACGTAATATTGCGATGCACCGTCTTCGGCGGTTCTGAGCGGCGGCTCGATCAGGGAATCTTCGTCAAATTTTTTCGGGTCAATTTCAAAGCCGCGAATCGGTGAAAAAACGCGGAAACCGTCATCGGCAAGCCGCATATCGTAACCGTAACTCGAACTTCCGGCGGAGATTATTTTATTTCCGTCAACCTCTCTGAGAAGTTCGGGCAGAAACGGTTCGATCATTTTATGTTCTTCCGCCATTTTGCGGAGCCAAAGATCAGATTTAATAGTCATAAAAAATTCGCTTTAAAAATAAAAATCGGAAAGTGATAAGTCAAATAATTTATCACTTTCCGAACTTAAAATCCAAAACGGGACTTCAACTATTTAACAGGTTTCTCGAAATCCGAAATTCTGAGCGATCCGTCGCCGACGGTAAATGAAAGGTTTGCTCCGCCGTTTCCGGCTTTTGCCATTATTGCCGTATCGGTGAATTTCGTTCGCTCGACGGGTTCGAGCAGTTCGTAGGAATTATCAATTTTTCCGGTTCGCAAGACTTTTGCGTTCAGATTTGCGTCCAGATTTTTCGGCAAAAGAACATTGAGATTTCCCTGCACAAGTTGAATTTCCGCAAAGCGTCCACGCCAGCTTCGCGTTGCAATCGTTACATCAACATCACCCGAACCAATTGTCGCCTGAACAGTTCCGCCGATCAGATTTAATTTTGCGTTAGATTCGAGATATTTGATCCGCATCGTTCCTTCGACGTTTGATAAATTCAGATCACCGCGTCCGCCGTCAATTTCCAGATCGGTAAAAAACGGAACTTTTAATTTATAATTAACTTTATACGGCATCCCGCGAAGTCTTTTCGGAAAATTTTTATCCACTTGCTTCAGATGCTTTTTATCATTTGTTCCAACCGAAATAATTCTCAGCGTCAGCATACTTTCATCAATTACAAATCCGCAAACCTGTGCAAGTTTTGCCAAGTCTTCTTCATTTTCAGCCTGAACTTCGATCTCGGCGGAAATTTCCACTTCGTTTTTATTCCAGCCTTCGATCTGCATCGAACCGTCCGGTGCCCCGACAACGGAAATTGTTCCGCCCGAACCGAATTTTAATGTTTCGGTCTTAAACTTTGTCCGCGTTAATGAATTATTCGGTTGAGCCGTTTCCTGTGAAAAATTAACCAGCGAAAATGCGGTTAATAAAAACAGCGAAACGATGAATTTGGAAATATTATTTTTGTTCATTTTTTTTTATTTGGAGAGTCGGGAAAAAAGGAAAGGGAAGTTTGCTTGCAGAAAGCGAAGTCAATTTTTTAACTCCGTTTTCTACTTTAGCACTTATCGTCTGATAAAGGAAATATTTCCGCGATGGTTGGTAACGGTTAAACTCGCGTTTCCGCTGCCGACTTTACCGACAACCCGGCGACCGTTGCCGACCAGACTCATACCGGCACTTGCAAATGAACCGAGTGAGATATTTCTGGTCGAAGGTGCGGTTGCGACAAGACGAAACGAGGATTGAAAGGGAATCCGCATACTTATATTTCCACGCATTGATCTGAAGCTGTAAATCCCGCCTTCCTGTATAAAACCGTCATAAAAAATATCACCGATAATATTTTCCGCCGAAACACTGCTTGCCCCGATGTTGATTAATCTTATATCGCCTTCGGTCGTAATATGAGCCCGCACAAGTCCGCCCTGAACATTGCTGACGTTCAAATTGCCGATTCCCGTTTCAATATCAATCGAGGAATAATAAGGAACTTTAATATCGAAATTCGTATCGCCGATCTCGCTTCCTTTATTATCTTGAATGACATTGATAAGAATCGTGCCATTTAAATAACGCGGAATGATCTGAGCGACGGGTTTTTCAAGACTTGCCGAAATCTGAACCTGTTTTTTATTCCAGCCTTCGACGGTTATCGTTCCCGAACGATTCATCAATTGCAGACGGATATTTTCGCCCGCCGGATAAGATTTTGAAAATCTTTTCTGAGCAAAAACATCGTGAGCATTTGAGGCGAAGAAAAAAACTACGCTCAATAAAAGAATCGTAGCTTTTTTATTTACCGGAAAGCTAAACAAATTTTTCGATTCAAAACTCATCATTGATAAGTTACAAAAAAACATCTTTATAATTCCGAAAATTCTCGTAAAAGTTCCATTTTTTCGTTCAAAGCCGAATCCAGCATTTCCGATGAAATCGAATCCTGCGGATCTTCCTGCAAAATTTCGGTGTATTCGCTGACCGATTTATCAATCACATTCAGATTGCGGTCAAATGCTTCACGCATTTGAGAATTCCAAAAAGTCCGCCGTGTTTCAACCCGCTTTTTCCAATAATTTATTGCCGCCCGACGCTGTTTTAATTTGTGTTCGAATATCTGTTGCGGTGTTTCAATAACTCCTATCTTTGCCAATCCTTTTTCTAAAAACGTCGGTTCGGCGGTTACGGCTTGATCGCCATTCGGAGCGGAAAAATTTTTGATTCCGACAACCGTTAAAAGCGAACTTATCAAAGCGATTCCGATAAAAGAGGAAACTATTTGCGAAGGATAAAACTGTAATTTGCTGTTCCAGATTCTCGAAAACAAATTCCGCTTTACTTCTTCTTGTTTCTTTTCTTCCGTTGCTAACTCTGCGTCCGTTTCGCTTTCTATAATATTGTTGATACGACACCAGAGGGCTTGCGGATTCGGCGGAATCGAATCTTCCGTAAAAGTTTTATCGCAAAATCCTAAAATCGAAGCAAAATCTTCGTGCAGTTTGGCACATTCTGCACAGACGCTAAAATGTGTCTGCATAGCTTGCGATTCTTGGGCTTCAAGATCGCCGTCAATATACACGCTGATTAAATTTTGACACTTTTCGCAGTTCATTATTTCTTCCAAAATAAACGCCAAATAAAATTATTATTGAATTTTTTGTATTAAAGTTCCGCCAAATTCCCGAAATAAAAAATCTCTCACGGTTACAAATTATGAGATTGTGAATTGAAACTTTTGGTTGCCTTTTAATCTTTACAAAACCTTACGATTTATAAACTATTAATGTTTTAGCGAATCAGCAAGCCACGCAGTTTTAAGCGTGCTTTATGAAGCTGCGATTTTGATGTCCCGACGGAAATTCCGAGTATGCGGGCAACTTCCGTATGCTCGAAACCTTCCACATCGTGCAGCACAAACACCGAGCGATAACCCGGCGGTAATTCCGCAATCGCCTTTTTCAAATCCATCCGATTCAAGATCGGCGTTTGTGATTGATATTTTTTGTTTAATTCGGTTTCTTCCGGCAGTTCGCCGTCTTCGGTGGTTTTTTCATTCTTAACGCTTCGCTTGCGAAAATGCATCAAAACCTGATTAACCGTTAAGCGATGAAACCAGGTCGTAAAAGCCGAATCGCCGCGAAAACTTCCGGTTTTGCGAAACAATTGAATAAACGCTTCCTGCGTCAAATCCTCCGCTTCGGCAACATTATTTGTCATCCGCAGACATAAACTATATGTCCGCCGATGATATTTTGCGTAGAGTTTTTCAAATGCCGCCAGATTTCCCGAACCCGCCATTTGTGTTAATTCAAAGTCGGTGGTGTCATCCGTAATAATTTGATTTTCAGCCGGACGTGCGGAAATAAATGCAGAAACATCTGCACTCTCTTCGACCTGACTTGCGACATTTGCATCAATCGCCGAGGTTAAGTTCATACTTACTCCTAAATTGCTTTCGGTATTTGAAAAATCGTTATTGCTTATGATGTGTTACCTCCGAATGATAGTTGCCCTGTGAGCAAAAACAATTTTATATGTATTTTGGGAAAAGGTAAATATTTATGCGTAAAAAGTTAAGATTAATTATCATCAGGTCTTGAAACAGAAAAGTTCCGAAGGAAAACAGAAAACGCATCCGCTTGCCGCACCACAGGAATTTGCAGTGAAAGATAAATAGATGTTTAATAGATTTTAGCTTTTGATAATAGAACACGGTTTACGCAGATTTTCGCAGGATTTTTAGTTTTATGATTTGCTC
>JBGTKR010000280.1:0-5569 GCA_041744535.1 Pyrinomonadaceae bacterium | reverse complement strand
AAGCAAAAAGTCCAAGCTGCGTTAAAGTCGAGGCTTCCGCGTGTCCGAAAACACCAAAAACTCCGCACTCATCTTTGAATTTGTCCGATAAAAAATCGCTCATTAAATCTATTTTAACGAAATTATTGAATAACTTGAATTCAAGATTGTTGATTATGAAAAGATTTTTATCAATTGAATTTTTTATAAAATCATAGATCATCAACGGCAGATTGAGTAAATCTATCAATTACTTCAGCAATTTCGATATACTGCTTCGACCAACCATTATACATTGAAATTTCTTGAATATTACTGGCAACTGTGAATAAAACGGCGAGTTCTATTTCATTAAACTCCTCACCATTTTTAATTTTTGAAAGTTCTGATTCTAAAATTTCTATTGTTTCGGCAACTGTCAAATTTGACCAAATACTTTCTTCAGAATGTTCGAGGAATTTAATTGTTCTCTCAATTGCAGAAATTAATTCTTCTTTATTGAAGTAAAAATAGATTTTCTCGCAAAAATTCATTTATTCATTTGCAGACAAAACTATTCCGCGACATTCGCCGAAACCGATTCTTCTAAAACCTTCTTTTTCACAAAAACCTTTCATAATTATTTCGTCATAATCCTCGAGGAATTTGCGTGTTTCGCCGTTTGGCAATTCGACAGGTTCGCTTCCGCGTTTTGTGATTTCCAGTAAACAGCCGCGTGCCGAATCTTCTTGTCCCGAAACCGTTCCCGTCGCCATCAGATCGCCGACTTGCAAATTACAGCCGTTGGAAGCGTGATGCGTCAGCATTTGTCCGATTGTCCAATATAAATCTTTTAAATTTGAACGTGATAAAAGATGCGGCTCAATATTTTCATCACGCATTTTTTTCGTTTGAATATAAACTTCGAGTTTCATATCAATTCCGCCCGATTTTCTGTTATCTTCATTCGACAAATATTCAAGCGGTTCGGGATCGCCTTCTTCGCGTTCAAAAGCGGGAACTCGAAAAGGTGCGAGTGCTTCCATTGTAACAACAAATGGCGAAACGCTCGTGCAGAAACTTTTGCCCAAAAATGGTCCGAGCGGCTGATATTCCCAGCCTTGTATATCGCGTGCCGACCAATCATTAACAAGGCAAAGCCCGAAAATATGGTCTTCCGCATTTTTTATATCAATCGTTTCGCCCAAATCATTTCCTTTGCCGACAAAAAACCCGACTTCCATTTCATAGTCCAAAGCCTTTGAAGGAATATAAACGGGCGGTTCATTTTCATTTGAATGATTCTGACCTTTCGGACGTTTGATCTCCGTGCCGGAAACGACGATTGACGAAGCCCGTCCGTGATAACCGATGGGAATCCATTTGTAATTTTCAAGCAGTGGATTGTCGGGGCGAAAAAGTTTGCCGACGTTCATTGCGTGAAATATCGAGCAGTAAAAATCGGTGTAATCGCTGATATGTGCGGGTGTCCAAAACTCTGCTTCGTCAATCGGAACAAGATTTCGCTCGGCAATTTTGCGGGTTTTTTCGTCCGTATCTTCCGATAAAATTTCGACGACTCTTTTGCGAAAACTCGTTTGAATCGCATCGGCTTTTTTCATTACCGAATTATCCAGACAATAATCGTCAGTTCCGACGGCGATGCGAAAGGAATCGTCTTCAAACAAACCGTTTTGATAGCAAGGATAAACGTCTAAGATAGAATCGCCGATGCCGACTCCGACGCGAATATCTTCGTAAGAATCCTTACGCCGAAATACGCAGTAAGGCAAGTTTTGAATCGGAAAATCCGTATCTTTTTCGTTAGCCGATTCAACCCAGCTTTTTAAGTTTTGATCGTGTGTGTTGTTAATTTTATATGTCATAAATTTATTAAATAAAAATAGATAATTAATACTGAAAAACCAAAACGTATTCACTATTAGTTATCCACTTTTTATTATAAAAGCCCAATCTTTTGCAAATCTTGAATCGGTTCATCAAATGAGCAGGAACCGAAGGATGTTATGTGTTCTTCACGTAGATTTTTGAGTTTTGCATTGTTTAGAAAATGCTCTTTTTGCCAGTAAGCACCGAGGTCGTCAAATTCAAAAACCTCTTCAAATTCTTCTTCTAAAATCTGTTCCAAAACGTCGGGTTTATAACCTTCGCGGGCAAAACCCGTAGCGAGAAAAAGATTTAAAAAACCGTGCATTCTGCCTTTCGGTGCATTTGCTTCATAGGTCAAAGGCTGAAAACAACGGATCGGATGATGCAAACCCGCTGTCGCCTTAAAGGGAATATTAGCGGCTAGACAAGTTCGCATAAAGCGTATGATCTCATTAGTTTTCGGGAAAAGATCGGGTGTAATTCCACCCGTGCGAATTTTTCCGCGTTGTTTGTTGATCGCCAAAGCCGAAATTGTTTCGGACAAAGTTTTATCAAGTGGAACTTCAAAATAATTGGCAAAGTTTTTTGGAATTGCTCCCGCAAATTCCCCGATCTCGTCGGGAGTTTTCGCCTTTATTTCCAACGTATCACAAATCGCACCGGGAGCATTTTTGATATTGAATTCTTCGATGATGCGGATCGTTTCGTGAATGTTATCATTCGCCAAAACGCTCAATTTCCATATGCTTTTCGCATCACGCGGAAAAAAATCCCCGGCACTCATCACAAATTCCTCAAGCCGCCCGACGGGACAAATAAAACGCCCCAACATCCAGCTGTAATTACTGTTTTTATAAGCCGCGTAATTGATAACCGCTTCCGGCATCGAAAGTTTCGACGGCGGAAAAAGCCCCGCATAATCAATAATCTCGGAAAGCAGGATTTTAACGGATTCTTTTATCTGTTCACTCATTATTTCTAATTGATATTAAATCAAAGCGGGTGCTTCTTTCGGGAAATTCTAAATTCTCGTAAATTTCGTCCAAAGCTAATTCACAATCAAGCGATGTGAGAAGAAATATTTCATTCAGGTCAATAAACTCGTGTTGCAGCCAAGAATTGTCCGCTTGTTTTATAAACTGCGTAACTTTCGGGTGATGTTGGGCGATTAAAATATATTCCGTGAAACTTTCAATGGATTTGTAATAAGTAAACTTATCGCTCTGGTCAAAATCAGCCGTTGAATCCGAAAGAATTTCAACAATAAGTTGAGGATTTACAAGTAATTCCTGCTTACCGAGAGTTTCAATTTTAACTTCACCGCATAAAGCCGATAAATCAGCATAACGATACGGCAGATAATCGGGAACTTTTATTCGCATATCAGATGGAAAAACTTCGCAAGTTCTCCTGCCAATTTTCAATCTTAAGACAAAATTGAGATTACTTTGAATTCTGTTATGGTTGGTGCTTGCTCCGGCTAAAGTGAAGACATAACCATCCCATAACTCTAACTTTTCCTCGCTTTCGTGGTCGAGTTTGAGATATTCTTCAAGCGTATATTTTACTTTCTCTTGCGGTAACATTCCTATACTTTAAAGTTTTTCTCCAAACCTTGCCAACACTCGTAATAATTATCCTGTAAAGCGTCCGTTTCCATCGCAAATTTTGTCGGGCGAATAATGTAGCGGGATTCAAACATAAACGCCAAAGTGTCGGATAATTTCTGCGGTTTAAGTTCGGCATTCGACGCTTTTTCAAAACCTTCGCGGTCAGGTCCGTGTGCCGACATCTGATTGTGTAGTGAACCGCCGCCCGGCATAAAGCCTTCTTCTTTTGCGTCGTATTGCCCGAAGATCAAGCCCATATATTCCGACATAATATTGCGGTGATACCAGGGCGGACGAAATGTATCTTCCATCACGAGCCAGCGTTCGGGAAAAATTACAAAATCACAATTCGCCGTGCCGTGTTCGCTTGAAGCGGAAGTCAAAACCGTAAAAATCGAAGGATCGGGATGGTCAAATGAAATACTTCCAATTGTGTTAAATCTCCGCAAATCATATTTATAAGGAGCATAATTTCCGTGCCACGCGACGACATCTAAAGGCGAATGATCGGTTTGCGAACTCCACAAATTCCCGCCGAATTTCGCAACAATTTCCATTTCGCCTTCAGTTTCTTCAAACCAAGCGACGGGCGTTTCAAAATCTCTCGGATTTGCCAAACCGTTTGCACCGATTAGACCTAAGTCGGGAAGTCGAAATTGTTGCCCGTAATTTTCGCAAATATAACCGCGTGCATCGCCGTCGGGAAGTTCGACACGGAATTTCAAACCTCTCGGCAAAACCGCAATTTCGCCCGAACCGATTTCGATAACTCCTAATTCTGTCAAAAAACGAACACGATTTTTCTCCGCCACAAAAAGCATTTCACCGTCGGCATTGTAGAAAAATTTGTCCGTCATATCTTTGTTGCAGGCAAATATATGAACTGCAATTCCATTTTGCGAATAAAGATCGCCATTTCCCGCCATCGAAATTAATCCATCAACAAAATCCGTTTTCGTTCCGGGCATTTTCAAAGCGTTCCAACGGAGCTGATTCGGTGTTGTTACAACTTCATCAAACGGCGAACTTCGCAAAAGATTATTCTTGATTTGCCGAAAAGGTTTGTGTAAAACCGAGGGACGAATCCGATATGTCCAAGTCCGTTTATTTTCACTGCGAGGAGCAGTAAAAGCCGTCCCCGAAAACTGTTCGGCATAAAGTCCGAGCGGGGCTTTCTGCGGCGAATTCCTGCCAATCGGCAACGCACTTTCAACCGCTTCCGTCGCAAATTCATTGCCGAAGCCTGTTTGGTATTTTAATTCTTTACTCATAAAAAAAAATATTTAGCCACGAACAAACACGAAAGAACACGAAAAAATACAAAGAAAATTTAAAGGTTTATATTAATCACAGTATTTGAACTGGAACTCCTAATTCAATATATCAAAACTTTAAGAAACTTTCGTGCCTTTTCGTGTCTGTTCGTGGCTAATCTCTTATAAATTCCCGCGTTTTCGTTGTTCTTCCTCAATCGAAACAAACAGAGCTTTGAAGTTTCCTTTGCCGAAACCTTTGCAGCCTTTGCGTTGCAAAATTTCGTAGAAAACAGTCGGGCGGTCTTCAACGGGTTTGGTGAAAATCTGGAGAAGATAGCCTTCGTCGTCGCGGTCAACGAGGATTCCGAGTTCTTTCAAATCTTCGATGTCTTCGTCAATGTCGCCAACGCGATCAAGCACATTGTCATAATAGGTATCGGGAATACTCAAAAATTCAACGCCGTTTTCAGCTAATTTTGTAACCGTTTGGCGGATATCTTTGCAAAGTAATGCCAAATGCTGAACTCCGGCGGATTTGTAATATTCGATGTATTCCTGAATCTGCGATTTGCCTCCTTTGCCTTCTGCCGGTTCGTTGATCGGGAATTTGATATTGTGTCCGCCGTCCGACATTACGATGGACATCAGCGACGAATATTCGGTGGAAATGTCCTTGTCGTCAAACGTCATATAGCGTTCAAATCCCATCACATTTTTGTAATAGTCGCACCATTCGTTCATTTTGCCGAGTTCGACATTTCCCACAACGTGGTCAACCAAAACGATTCCGACATCGTCGCCTTCGACCACATTTTCCGTAAATCCGGGCAAAAATGCTCCGTTGTAATTATACTC
>JBGTKR010000279.1:0-3845 GCA_041744535.1 Pyrinomonadaceae bacterium | reverse complement strand
TGGACGGAATGCCGGTTTCGGCTAGACCTTCGACCTTTGGTTATCGGGCTTCAAAATTTATCAAACGCAATAAAGCCGGAGTTGCGGCGGGTGTTTTGGTCTTATTGGCGGTAATTATCGGATTGATCGCAACTCTCTGGCAAGCGGAAGTTGCCCGTGCGGAACGCTTAAAAGCGGAAAATCGCTTTAATGATGTCAGAGGTCTGGCAAACTCCTTTCTTTTTGAGATCACACCCGAAATCGAGAAATTAAACGGTTCGACCCGTGCAAAGGTTCTGCTGGTTAAACGTGCTTTGGAATATCTCGACCGGCTTTCAAAGGAATCTAGCGACGACCCGGACTTAAAAGGCGAACTTGCCGCCGCTTATGAAAAGGTCGGCGATGTGCAGGGCAATCCGTTTCAAGCCAACATCGGCGATATGCAGGGAGCTTTAAACAGTTATCAAAAAGCCCGAAAAATCCGTGAAGAACTATTTTCGGGAAATTCGCAGGATTTGAAATTAAAAGCCGAACTAGCCAAAAATACGCAAATGATCGGAGATGTTTTGTTTGCGACCGGGGAAATCAAAAAAGCGGAAGAAAATTACCGACGGGCTTTAAAGATGCTGATGGAAGTTGCCGAAGAAAAGCCGTCCGATAGACAAACCCGATTCGATCTGGCATCCGCCCGATTTGCTCTCGGAGGAAGTCTTTTCTGGAACAGTCGGTATGAAGAGGCTCTCAAGCAATATTATCGGGCAAAAGAAAGTCTGGAAAAACTAAGTAAAGCCGAACCGGAAAATATTGAAATTGTGGAAAAACTTGCCAACAGCTATGTCAGAATCGGCGAAACAAAGTCGTGGCAGGATAAAGCGGACGAAGCAAAAACAGATATTTTAAAAGGTTTATCAATGCTCGAACTGCTTGTCGAAAAAAAACGGAACAATGCCAATTTCAAAAAATCTCTCTGGACGGCAAATCTTAAAGCAGGTGAAATCTATTTGGATTTGGAACAATTGGAAAACAGCTTAATTTACTACGAAAAAGCTCTTGAAATAGCTAAGGAAACCGCCGAAAACGATCCTGAAAATGTTTTTGCAAAACGCAATCTGGCTCTGAGTTACAATAAGGTCGGCGACACGCTCGACAGTTCCGGCAAAGGCAATGAAGCATTTAACAACGCTCAAAAAGCACTAAATCTACAAAAGGAAATAGCGGCGGCTGACGCAAAAAACTTTGATATTCTCACGGAAATTGTTGTTACTTATTTGAGAATGGGTTATGCAAAATTGACCGCCAAAGATCATCTTGCTGCCCGCCAAAGTTTTTTGAACGCACTCGAACAATCTGAAAATTTATCGGCAAAAGACCCGGATGATTCAAAAATAAAAAGAAATATCGCCATCGCGTCTCAAAATATCGGACAAACATATCACGCCGCCGCCGGTCAGGAAAATAAAAAGGAAAATCTGCAAAAAGCACTCGTATGGCTCGAAAAAAGCCGTAAATTATTTTTAGATTTAAAGAAAAAAGGTTTGCTGGCGGAATATGACAATAAATTATTAACTGAAATTGAAACGGAAATCAGTAATATTATACGCAAAATCGGTTAAAAGGTGCGTTATCAAACTTATTAAGTTGCTGATAAATAAGCACTTGTCTTACTGCCGACTGCACCTGCCTACTGCTTCTGCGTATAAGACAAATGTTTAACATAAAAAAAGGCTGTCCCGGATGATACAAAAAGAGTATTATCCGGGACAGCCCCCGAAATTTTTATAAATAAATTGATTCGCCAATCGCTTCGTCAAAAATCTCTAAAGCGACATCAACATTTTCTTCGGTCAAAATAAGCGGCGGCGACCAGCGGATCGTTGAATCTCCGCAGCCTAAAATAATCAAGCCTTTGTTAAAGCAAGCCATTTCGATTCGATCACGCAGTTCGGGAGCAAATGCACCGTCTTCTTTGATGAATTCGACTCCGACCATCAAACCTTTGCCGCGAACATCGCCGATGCAATCGTATTTTTCCTGAAGTTTTCGTAAACCGTCCTGCAGATAATTTCCAACTTCTGCGGCGTTTTGGGTCAAACCGTTTTGGAGAAGTTCAATTGTTTTTAGGGCGGACGCGATACAAACCGGATTTCCGCCGAAGGTTGATGCGTGAGCTCCTTTGTGCCAAGACATAATCTCCGCCTTTGCAACAGTTGCACCAATCGGCAAACCTGAGCCGATTCCTTTGGCAAGACACATTATATCGGGCGAAACTCCGCTGTGTTCAATGGCAAACATTTTTCCGGTTCTACCCATTCCGCTTTGCACTTCGTCAACGATCATCATAATTCCGTGTTTATCACAGATTTTACGGATCGCCTGCAGAACTTCGGGCGGAGCGGGAACATAACCGCCTTCGCCTTGAATCGCTTCAATGACAATTCCGGCAACTTCCGATGGCGGGGTTGTCGTTTTGAAAAGTCTGTTTTCGATCCAGTCAACCGTTCCCATACAACACGAACCGTCATCACATCTGCCCAAGTTAAAAGGACAACGATAACAGTAGGGATAAGGAACGTGCGTTACGTCCAAAGCCTGACGTGCAAAGCCCAATCTTTGAGCACGTTTTGAAGATGTTAAGGACAAAGCTCCGAGCGTTCTGCCGTGGAACGAGCCGAAAAATGATATAAATTTCTGGCGTTTTGTGTGATACATTGCCAATTTCAAAGCAGTTTCGACGGCTTCCGCTCCGGAATTTGCAAAGTGCGTTTTCGTATCGCCTTCGATAGGGACGATTTCGTTTAATTTTTTGCCTAGATCGGGCATATGCCGGTAATAAAAATCCGTTCCGCACATATGTATTAAAGTTTTGGTTTGTTCGGTTACGGCTTCGACGATTTCGGGATGACAATGCCCCGTTGAACAAACCGCAACGCCCGCATTGCAGTCAAGAAATATGTTTCCATCGGCATCTTCGAGCCAGACTCCGTAGCCTTTTTCGGCAACTAATTTATAATCGGGACGCGGATAACTCGGCGTAACGTATTTTTCATCGGCGGCGATTATTTCCCTGCCTTTCGGTCCCGGTAATTCTGTTTTGATTTGTGGTCTTTTAATATCTGTTGTCGGTGTCATCTTTATTTTCCTCACTAAAAAAACTTGTTAAATGCGGCGGCTAATTTTGCGGTTTTTTAAAACGAGGAAAACTTAGTCGCCGCCGAAGAGTTCGGGGCGTAGCGATTCGGGTTGTAAATTGGAAATGCTGCGTGCCGTCATATTGTTTCTGATTATTCAACAAATATAGCAAAATTTTTTGTTTGTTGAAAGCCATTTAATTTAATCTAAATTTTACGAATGAGCAAATAAATAAAACAGGTTTTAAAAGTTAGAAAAACAAAAAAAGCAGACTGCCGGAACGACGGTCTGCTTTTTTAAAAAAAATCTAAAATTATTTAGGGTCAACGGCTTTATCAACTGCTTTACCGGCTTTTTTTAGAGCATCGCCCGTTTTTTCGCCTGCTTTCTTGACGGCACCCTTTGTTTTATCAACTGCTGTTTCTAAGCCTTCTTTAGTCTTTTCAGCAGCTTTATCAAGATCACTTTTTTCAGTATCCTTTTTCATATTGGAATCTTTGTCCATTTCATCCTTTTTCATATCGGAATCTTTCTCCATATTGGAATCGGACATATTTTCCTCTTTATTCATTTCCGAATTCATTTCCGAGTTCATATTTTCGGTGTTCATATTGTCAACATTCGTGTTGTCTGTAACCGGTTCTGCCGGACAACCGAGTCCGATGATACCAAATACCAAAACTGCCGTAAGCAATAGAATCTTTTTCATTGTTAATTATTCTCCTGTCTTCTTCAAA
>JBGTKR010000278.1:0-9703 GCA_041744535.1 Pyrinomonadaceae bacterium | reverse complement strand
ACGAACCCGAAAGTTATCACTTGTCTGATGATAGCGGGTAAGTTTATTATATTCTTGGTCAGACAAAGTTTTGACATATTTGGTTGGTGTTTTCATATTCCTAATCATTATACCTCATTACTTTATCTAACCTGCTTAGTTGAGGGGGCGCGGAGTTTTTCAAGGCGGAAACCCGACAGTTATGGAGGGTGCTTTTTGGATATTGCCGGTTAATTCCCGAACGCACCCTCATTGACATTCGGGTTTCTGCCCAAAACTCCGCGACACCTCAAATAGTTAAAAGTTTGTAATTTATAGTTTACAGTTTTGCTAAATTCGTCAAACTATAAACTTTTAACTATTCACTATAAACTATTTAGGAGAAAATATATTTTTCAAAGGATTCCAATTTATTCAAATTAAGCAACAAAGAACAACATATGAAAGTCAAATCAAAATCCGTTTTTATCTGTATTAATCTGTGGTTAATACTTTTGTTTTCAAACGCCGTTTTTGCACAGGAAACAAACCCGAATGCACCGATCAGAGTTACATTTCTGCACGTCAATGATGTTTATCAATTTATTCCGGTTGACGGCGGAAAAGCGGGCGGATTGGCAAGACTTTTGACGCTGAGAAAAGAAGCGTTGAAGAAAAATCCGAACACGATCTTCACACTCGGCGGCGACACGCTTTCGCCTTCGGTGGAAACGCTGACTTATAAAGGTTCGCAGATGATTGACGCTTGGAACGCCGTCGGTCTGGATTATGCGGTTTTCGGCAACCACGAGTTCGATATAAAAATGCCCGAACTCCTGAAACGTATGCAGGAATCGAAGTTTCAATGGCTCGGTGCAAACGTCGTCTATGCCGATTCGGGCAGGATTTTCGCCGACACGCCGCCTTTCGTGATCCGTGAATTTGACGGCGTAAAAGTCGCAATACTCGGTTTGCTTCTGCCGGAAACGAAGGAAACTTCTTCGATGGACGACAGTTTGGCGATTGCCGATTATTGTTTGACGGCGAATCTGATCGTCAGCCGTCTGCGGGCGGTTGAAAAGGTTGATGC
Organism: Pyrinomonadaceae bacterium; assembly: GCA_041744535.1. Lineage (GTDB taxonomy): Bacteria > Acidobacteriota > Blastocatellia > Pyrinomonadales > Pyrinomonadaceae > Aridibacter. Next base: position 8,655 of record JBGTKR010000278.1, on the reverse strand, counting down.
GGTTGTCGGATTGACGCATCTTTTTATGGCACAGGACAAAAAATTAACGGGTTGTGCCGATTTCGATCTGATCTTGGGCGGACACGAACACACGCTTTTGCAGTCGTCTTCAAACGGAACGCCGATCTTTAAAATGACCGCCGATGCCAGAGAATTGGGAAAATTCACACTCAATTTTGACCGTCAAACCAAAAAATTATTGGGAATGGATTGGGAAATAATTCCCGTTACGGACGAAATTCCCGATGCTCCCGAATTTGCTCCCGTCGTGGCAAAATATAAGGATTTGCTCAACAAATTAGCCGAACCCGTCGGCAGAACGGCGGTTGTTTTAGATGCGGGTTCGGAATCAAACCGCACGAAGGAAACAAATGTCGGAAACTTTATCGCCGATGCCTTCCGCAATTCGACAAACGCCGACATCGGCTTTGTCAACGGCGGTTCGATTCGTGCCGATATAACTTACAATCCGGGAATTTTAACAAAACGTGCCGTTCTTTCGATTCTGCCGTTCAACAATAATGTCCTAAAAGTAGAATTAACAGGCAAAACCCTGCGTCAGATTTTAGAACACGGCGTAGCGAGAAGTGCCGAAGACAATGAACCGGGCAGATTTCCGCAGGTTTCGGGTTTGACCTTTAAATTCGACGCTTCCCGCCCCGCCGGAAACCGCGTAACGGAAATTTTAGTCGGCGGAAAACCGCTCGATGAAAATAAAAATTATACTCTGGCAACATCGGAATTTCTCGTCGCAAACGGCGGCGACGGCTACACGATGTTCAAAGACGCGAAGATCATAACGGACAAAGCAACGGCAAAAAAAGATGCGGAAATTCTGGAAAATGCAATAAAAATGTCGCCGAATCAAACCATTTCTCCGAAGGTCGAAGGCAGAATTATTAGAATTAATTAAAGAGGTTCTACTGAGAATTTAGTGGAAACAAAGGCGGAAACAAGGGCAGTTATGGAGGGTGCTGTTTGATTAGAAACTTGCTGATTTGCCAACAGCACCCCCTTGTTGACACGCGGGTTTCCGCCTTTTTTCGTCAAAAATTTACTTTTTTTCGTGAACTACTGTTAATTGCTCATTTATAATTTTGATGCAGTTCCATTAAATTCTCAGTAGAACCATTAAAGAAACCCTTTGAAATAAATGAGAAACCATATACATTGTTTATTCCAAGTTATTGATGTTAACAAAATTTTGTATATCTGTTTTTAAGTAGAATCTACGAACATTCTCAACTATCAATTTGCAGAAATAAATTGATTTAAGCATTAGACATTATCGGAAATAACAAAATGACCAATCTTATAAGAATATTTTCCCGCGAATAAACGCGAAAGACCGCGAAAATAAGACAAAAGATTTTTTAAATTTCTTTATTTTCGCGTCTTTTCGCGTTTATTCGCGGGCGAAATCTTATTGCGGATTACATTATTATGATTTTCAACTTTTGAGAATGCCTTATGTATTACGTTAGAGATTTTTTGGAAAGTTCCGTAAAATTAACTACTAAGCATTTTCCGGTATTTTGCCATAAAAAACATAAACAAACCGTAGGCGATCAAGCCGAAAGCGACCAATGCCAGAAGCCAAACTCCGTAAGGCTGTTTTTCGACAAAATGCAGAGCATCACCGAAAGCTTTTATTTTCCCTGCGTTGGAACTCCAGCCCGCGAAGATGAAGAAACCGCCGATTATCAAAAAGACGATCCCGCGTGCGACATAACCGATTCTGCCGATTCTAACGCCCCATTTTTCAACCGCTTCGCTCATTTGCGAAGTTTTTAGCTGCTCGGTAAATTTTGTGCTGTATGCTTGGAAGAATTGGTATAAACCGACACCGAGTATGATTGCTCCGACGATTGCGACAAGCCACTGACCGAACGGTTGCGAGAGCAGCCAATCCGCCCAGCTTGTCGTGCTTGAACCCGTTTGATCGGCATTTGTAAACAGAATTCTGAGTGCGGAAAATGCCAGTCCGAAATAAATTATGCCGATAACAACGAAGGCGGAACGGACGATATAACCTTTTGTATCCGAGCCTTTGTCGTCCGTGTCCATAAATGCCTGAACCAAACGCCAACCCGCGTGGCAAACCAAGCCGGCGGCGATGATTCCGAGCAAAATCTGTCCGAATGGAAGTTCGGTAACTTGCTCCAAAGCACTGCGTGTTCCGGCTTCCGCTTTCTGAACGCTCATTGCCGCCTGCACCGCTAAAAATCCTACCAGCAGATAAACCACCCCTCTCGCCGCATACCCGATGCGTCCGAAAGTTTCAACCCACGAACTGTTTTCGCGGATAGTTTGTTTTGCTTTTTGTTTTGGGTTATTCATTTATACATTTCTCAAACGATATGAGTTTTTCGGTAGTTCTTAATTTTCCTTTGAGGATAATTCAAAAAACAGTAAATGATTCATTTTTTCAATCAAACTGTGCAGCATCAATTATTTATTTTCTTTTTTCTCTTGCTCTGATTTCTTTTTCTCGTCAGATTCTTTCTTTGCTTTCATCAAAGATAAACAAAGTTCACGCAGTTGGTCGGTTTGCCTTAAACGCCTTGTAATTGCTTCGCTTGACATATCAATTTTCTTCATCTTTTAACCTTCCGATATCAATTAAATCTTTATCTCTACCTGCAAGTTCCTTCATTTTTATTAAACCATTATGCGATACGATCCATAAAGATTTGTCTTTCCATTCAAGTTTCTCCTTCGTTTCCCAAACGTCTTCAATAAATGGCGTTACGAGCAACAGATCAAGCGATAAAACTTCACCCTCATCATCAATTTTGGAAACACGCCGAATCTCAACAGCTCTTTCCTTAAATGAAATATCAAGCCTGCGAATATCGTAACCATATTTTGCAACAATCTCATAAACCTTTTCAAGTGAGTCATTTTGAATCAAAATATCAATATCAAAAGTCGCACGCGGAAAACCGTGAATCGTTAAAGCCAAACCGCCGCAAACTGCATATTCGATCCCGTTTTCTTCTAAAGCGGAAATTAATTGTGATAATTCATCAAGTAGTGTCGTCATTTCGTCGTTAATTCAATAGCACTCGGTTATGTAAATAGTTCCGAAAATCTCCAAAGTGTATTTCCTGATGTTATATTGCTTTGATTAGATTTTCCCGACTGCTTATTTTTAGTTAATTATACATTAAAATCTTTATTCATACATATTTTGTATTGTTTTATCAATTGAAAAAGAAGCGTTCAACCAACGAAGAAGACAGGATAAAAGTCGGTTGAACGCTCTTGATCTTTCATATATTCATTTGAATAATCTGAAAGATAAACTTGTGAACTTTCCTGCACGATACTATTACGATTTTCCGCTTTTTAAGGTAAAAACGGTTAGTTCGGGACGGCAATTGATTCTTACGGGAAAACTACTGAAACCGATGCCGCGATTAACATAGAGGTTATTTCCTGCTTTTCCGAAATCTCCGATCCACCCGTCAGCGTGGATTTCTTCGTCCGAAAACAGTGCCATCCACGACAGATTTTCGGTAAATGGAATACGGATTTGTCCGCCGTGTGTGTGTCCGGCGAGTGCAATCGGGGCAGTTTTTGCATCCAGTAATTTAAAGACTTCGGGGTTGTGCATAAAAATCAAACGCGGTGCGTCAGTGGGAATCTGCGACAGGGCTTTAGCCGGTTCGGCATTTCCTGCATAGCTTGAGCCGATGCCGATAATGTGAAAATCCTTTGAACTGCTATTAACCCCATTTCCGCTTTTTAACGGAACAGCCTGATTATCCAAAACTTTAATACCGTTTGAGATGAGCTTTTTCCGCACTGCTTCAGCTAAATTCTTGTTTATAACCGAATCGGGATAACTCATTCCGTAATCGTGATTGCCAAGCACGGCAAAGGTCGGAATATTTGCTTTGGTCAGCGGGCGAATCAGATCAATTGATTTGTTCACCTCGACCATATAATCTTCAATGTCCTCGCGTTCGACATCTTCTAACTCATCGTTATCCGTCGGTTTGTAAACAAAATCACCGGCGATCAGAACTGCGGCAGGACGTATCTCAATTATCCTTCTGATAATTTCTTTGACGGTTTTTTCATTTCCAAACCACATTCCGACTTGCAGATCGGCGATCAAAGCAATTTTTTTGTTCTTAAATTCATCCGGCAGATTCGGAATTACCGCCGTTTCTTCCCTAACTTCTATGAGGCGTGGTTCGATGACCACGCCCCATATCAGCAGCAGGAATAATCCGACTGATAAAAATACAAAAATGGTTTTGTTAAGTTTCCATTTCATATTTTGTTAGCTACGCATTTTTCCTTTTTCTTAGTTCCTCGGCTGAAACTTCATCAACATCAACTTCCGTATGACGGACGGTATCGCTGACGGTTTCCGTGCGTTCGGTTACGTCTTTGCTGACAACGACCTCGCCGACAACGCGGGAATCTTTTGCCGAAATAGCTTCTTCGCCTTTTTCCTCAACCACAATGCGGGCATCATCCGCCGCCGCCAGATCCGCCGATGTCGCCGGACGGTCAACCTTACGGATTTCCACATCAATATTTTCCTGACGCAGATTTACATCTTTGGCAACCACATCGCTTTTAACTTCGGCTTCAACTTCGACTGCACCCGTTGTAACTTCACGTTTTCCGACCATTAATTCCTCTTCGATTATCGGAACTGCACCATCCGTGCGTGTGTCGGAAGCGTTTGCCGTTGCTGTTCGTTTGGCTGCAACTGCATCGGTGTCAACTTCACTCACACTCGAATAAACTTGCTGACCGCCGCAGGATTCCCACTTGGAAGCAATCGCATTTGCCGCCTGCGGAGAATCGGGAGTTACACGCAGAACAATTCCACCCGATTTGATTCCGGTTTCATAGGCTTCGGCGTGTTCTTCGGGGATTCCCGAACCGATCAAGGCTCCGATAAGTCCTCCGGCTAAACCGCCTGCTCCGCCGCCAACTAGTGCAGCTGCAATAGGTCCTGCTACGACAAGTCCGAGTCCGGGTAAAACAACGGATGTTCCGATTGCAGCAATCGCCGCCAAAATCGCACCGACCGTTCCGCCGATTGCCGCTCCTGCACCTGTTCCTTCCGCCGCTTTTGAACCGAGATCATCATCATTAACATCCGCGTCTGCATAGTAACGATCTCTCGTTTCGTCCGACATCAGAACGTCAACTTCATCTTTATCAAAGCCGTTATTAACCACTGCATCAAATGCACATTCCGCCTTTTCGTTGTTATCAAAAAGTCCTATTACCGTATAATTATTATCTTCCATTTTATTTTCTACTCCTTTTTTTATTTTAACTGTTAAAATTCTCTCGAATTAATTTTCCATTTCATAAGGTGGAATTGTTCCGATGTCCGTATTCTCTTGTGTTGCTTGAGAATTTTCTTCGGTCATTGTTTCGTTATGGTTTTCCACTTATGAATTCCTTTTATTCAACTTCGCTAATTTTATTCACGTCCAAATAGAATTTCTTCTGCTTCATAAATTCGCGTGCCTGCTCGTCTAATTCTCTAAAACGGTCATTAGCAGTATCTTTGACCTGCTCGGCGGTCATCTTTCTGAGCGTGCCGGATAGATTTACCGTGTCGCCTTTGTCAATTTTGCCCTGTGTGCCGACAGCCCGAGCCGCTGTATCATCCAGCATCACGTATAATTCATCATTGCCCGAACCAATTGTAAAAGTCTTTGGTCCAACCACCCGGTTTACTTTTACTTGCGAAAAATCAAACTTGCGTTCGGCTAGTATGAGCGGGTCTTCCGCTTTTGTAATTACAGCCATATCTTTAATGACATCGCCCGCCGCATTATTCGTTGTATCGGCAGCGGAATCCATATCCGTATTATTGTTATTGCCGGCAACTTCTTGATCTGTATCAGCGTCATTTGTCGTCATTGATGCGGTGCCGGGTTTGAAACCGACCGAATTTGCCACCAGAACGGTTTTTCCGTCGAATTCCGATTCGATCTCCGGGTCTAAATCCCAACCGATCTCGCGTTCGATGTCCGCCGTAACAAATTTACGCACGACACCCGTAACCGTTGCGACATCGTTGATAACGTAAGCCCGATCATTCGCATCGGCTAAATTCGGAAACGGTTCGCGTCCGACCACAAGAAGTTCTCCGATGGTTATGCCGCTGTCCATATTAAATGCCTTCGGACCGTGTATTTCCTCGACATCGCCGCTGACTGTAACTGTTTTTCCGATATAAGCTTCCGGATTTTCGATAATTTGCTGAGCGGTTACGCCGCCCTTGTCTTCGGCAATCTCGTCTACATCTTTAGCACATCCGACCAAGCCGAAAGCCAAAACCAAAGTTAGCGTCAAGACGGCAAAAAGCCGAAAAGATTCTGACGCGGTAAAAGTTTTTTGTTTGACTATCTTCATATTTCTCCTGTTCTTTTTCTTTAAAATTATTAAATTCATATAGTCAGCCTTTCTCAAAAATTCGGATGATTTCCGGTTCGGAATAAATTTCAAGCACTGCCGCAACGGAAATTCTTCATTTAGAAAAAGGCTGAATGTTTTAGTTCACTTTCATTATATTGTCATCGCTTCTATTTTGAATCTGTGATAACACTCAAATTCTTTGAGTAGATTTGCTCAAATAAAATAAATTTTGTATATAATAAAGTATCAAACAGTCAGCTTTGGATTTTTTTAGTAGAACAAAGGGAAGGGTTAAAGAAAATGAAAGCATTACCGCGTATTTTGGTGGTTGACGATGAACCGAATCTGCTGCGGGCGGTCGAAGCAGTTTTGCGGAGCAACGGTTTTACCGTTACCGTCGCCCGCAGCAGCCAAGAAGCACTTATTTCCGTCGCCCGCCGTCTGCCGGATTTGATTATCAGCGATATACGTATGCCCGGAATGGATGGATATGAACTTGCCCGCAAGGTTCGTTCTGTAAAACGCACGGCGATCATCCCGATAATTTTCCTGACCGCTAAAGATGAAACCGAAGACCGCATCGAAGGCTTTCAGGCGGGCGTGGATGTATATCTGACAAAACCCTTCGAGCCGGATGAATTGATCGCCGTAATTCGCAGTATCCTCAAGCGTTTGGAGGAAACACGCCGGACAATTGCCGAAATCGTCGGGGCGGAATCTGCCGAAGATCAATTTATGCTGATACGCGACGAGGAATTATCCGATGCTGAATGGCGGATTGCCGAAGCCGTCGCCCGCGGTTTAAGCAACAAGCAGGTTGCGGATGAATTAAACCTGAGCAAACGCACCGTCGAAAACCACGTCAGCCGCATTTTGGCAAAGAAACAATTTAATAATCGCGTCGAACTTACCCGTTATCTCATTGCCCATCAGGCTCATTAAAATTTTTTGAGTAAAAACACTTGACTGAAATAATCATAAATACCCATTCAATTATTCAGATTTTAAGTGCATAATAATTCTTATGGGTTTTCAAACGCCGACCATCCGCACACGCCTGCTTTTGCTTTCACTCGTTTTAATAATTCCATTTACTGTTTTGGGATTCGTCAATCTGTGGGATTTTTGGAATACGAACCGAAATTATCTCAATCAATCGCTCGAACAACAGGCAAATCTGGCATCAAAAGCCTTTGAGCAGCACCTTCTTGCCCAACGCCAGCCTCTGATTATGCTTTCGACTTTGATGGCTCGGGGCGAGAATAATTTTACCATTCAGGATTATCTCGATTCAGCCGTCAAAACCCGCCCGGAATGGCTTGATTTACAGATTTTGGATAACAAAGGCGAGAGCATATTTAAACAAAATGTCAAAAAATCCGACGTGAACAATAATTCGGTCAAGCAACTCAAAGGGGAAGCCGACCGGGAAAATAAGTTTACCGTTGAATCAGTTGAATCGGATGGAAAGAAAAAGCTGACCTTGGCAATGCCGCTTTCGGAGCAGAACACGGCTGTTGCACAAATTGACGGTGTGAGTATAAAAGATATGTTCGACAACCTGAATATGCCTGAAGAAAATATTATTATTGTCATAGACAAAAATAAAAACCTGATCTATCAAAACCACCAACTTCCCGAAGGCTTTCCAAATAGCGAAACCATTGATTCGATTATGTCGCACTTTAAGAGAACAGATATGGAAAGCGGCACGATCGAGATAAAAAATTCTTCTGACGACATTAACAGAGTTTACGGTTTGTCAAAGATCGGTCTGGCGGATGCGATTGTCGCAGTCGGAAAACCCACCTCTTCGCTTTACGAACCCGCCCGCCGTAAATTTATCCGCCTTGCCGTTATTAGTTTACTCCTGACGATACTTGCCGTAACTCTGGCGTTTTTCATAACCAGAGGAATTACACAGCCGATGAAGCGTGTAACCGAGATCGTCAGACGCTTCGGAAGCGGCGAAAAGTCCGTGCGAACCGACGACCTGCCGGACGGAACAATCGGCGAACTCGGTTCGACCTTTAACAAAATGGCGGAAGAGATCGTCGAACGCCAAAAGGAACTCGAAAAATTAGACCGCTTAAAATCCAGCTTTGTTGACAGCGTTTCCCACGAACTTCGCACGCCCCTGACAACCATCAAAACTCTCACCCACGTTTTAAGAAGCGATAAAATTTCAGCTTCCGAACGAAAAGAATACTTACAAACAATCGCCGTCGAATGCGACCGCCAGATCGAATT